>JAZQMD010000135.1:0-17663 GCA_045543215.1 Oscillospiraceae bacterium | reverse complement strand
GGTTTAAAGGGCTTCACAATAAAGTCCTTGGCACCGGAGCGCACCGCATCCATAACCATGCTCTCCTGTCCCATGGCCGAACACATAACCACGTTAGCGTTGCTGTCCTTGGCGCGGATAGTCTTCAGAGCCTCCAGTCCGTCCATATTGGGCATAGTAATGTCCATAATAACCAGATCAGGATTAAGCTCCCCAAACTTCTCTACGGCATCGGCGCCATCCACCGCTTCATAGATCTCGGTGTAACCGCTCTTACTCAAGGTGTCTTTGATCATCTTCCGCATAAAGGCAGCGTCATCGACCAATAAAATCTTTTTAGCCATCATAACCCGTCCTTTTTCTTAGTGTAATTGCTTGTTCCAATCCTTAAATCATCAAGGGAAAGGTTAGCCGTGAGAAATCCCTTCAATAGTTGGTTTCTGAACAATTTCAGTAATCCGAATGCCAAAGTTGTCCTCGATCACCACAACGTCTCCCCTGGCGATACACTTGCCGTTAACGAACAGATCTACCTGGTCGCCAGCTAGCTTGTCCAGCACTACCAGAGAGCCTTTGGAAAGTTCCAAAATATCCTGCACCTTGCGGCGGGTTCGTCCAATCTCAACCGTAACCTGAAGCGGAACTTCCAAAATAAGTTCCAAATTCTGGGCTTGCTCCTGACCCAGTTCCTCAGCTACATTGATAGGCTTCATCTCAAGCGGCTGAGTGTTAATCAGCTTGGGTTGAGTCATCCCCATCTGGTGCGGATAGGGGTAGGGTGGATAATACATGGGTGGATAGCCCATGTATCCATTTGCAAAAGGCTGGCCCTCGGCAGGCATTCCCCCTTGACTTGGCATCTGATACGCATCTGTGGCCTGAGCCGATGACGGGGGAGGTGTTGGGATAGAAGGGCCTTCGCCTCCCGTATTCGCCACCATCAACTTTTCAATTTCCTTCTGGTTCATCTTGTCTCCACCCGGAGCCATTGGCGCAACAGATTCCACTGAAGAGGGCTGTCTCATTGCCATCTGTGCTGCTTCCTCGCTGCCACTGGCCGAGTTTTCAGCCAGTCCCAAACCAGACAACAGCTCCCTCGCCAGTGAAGCCGACATGACATTCATAAACTCGCTTTCCAGCGCGTTCTCAATTTTTAAAGCAAAGCGAACCACCACCAAGGTCTTGTCCTGCTGGGGAAGATGGCGCTTTTTAAAGTCCTCCAAATCCTCCAATTCAAAAGGCTCCGGAGTTGAAATATTTACCGAGAAGCCCAAGAAGTCTGATAAGGCGGTGGAGGCAGATCCCATCATCTGGTTCATCAGCTCACACACAGCACTAATGGTCAGTTCGTTCAATTCAAACTCCTCATCGGTCATCTCGCCCCCCATAAGGATGTCCACAATGACCTTGATGTCACTGCGCTTGAGCAGCATAATATTACTACCCTCAAGGCCCTCCACATACTTAATCTCCACACCCATGGCAGGTTCAAGGTTACCCAGTGTAAAATCCTCAACCTCGACCACTGAGACCTTGGGGGTGGTAATGTCCACCCGGTGGTCCAGCATATTGGAGACCGCAGTCGCCGAGGAGCCAAGACTGATATTCATCATTTCGCCCAGGGCGTCTATTGCCATCGGGCTAAATATTTCCTTCTCCATCCTGTCTATTCGCTCCTTTGATCGGCCTGATAGCAAACTTCATCTATCTTCACGGCCATATTTTTCTTATGCGTACCAATTCGTCCGGTAAACCAGTGGTATCCGCCGATCTCCAAAAAGATGGGCGAGTCCTTTTGCCGGCCCAGGTCAATCACATCGCCCACATTCAGGTGGTAAATATCGTTTAAAGACAGCTGAGTATCCCCCAGCTCGGCAGTGATCTCCAGCGTAGAATCCCGTAGGCTTTCAAAAATATTTTCCGAGTTATCCTCGTCAGCAACCTTACGCCCCGGGTTTTCCCGGCTAATCTCATTGAACACGTTTGAGAGCATCATCCCTGGCAGGCAGAGACTCATCCGGCCCGAACCGTTTGGAAACTGGAGCTTCATATCCACAATAACTACCGTTTCATCCAGTCCCATAAATTGGGCTAGTGTGGGGTTTACCTCCGTTCTGGTATACGTAAACCCAATGGAGATATAATTCTCCCAGCTTCCGCCCAGCACCGAGATCATATCCTTCACCAAACTCTCATAGAGGTGCAGCTCCAGGTCTGTGTAGCTGTAGTCAGCCGGAATGTTTTCATCAATTTCCCCTTCCCCGCCCATCATACGGTCCAGCATGCTCAGCCCCACTGAGGTGGACAGGTAAAACAGTACCGGCGCCTCCTCCTCTTTGTCTTTGAGGTTTACCGACACCAAAGCCAGTACATCCCCCTCTGTCAAAGCGTTGGAGAATTCGTAGTATTTCTGTTCCTCCACACTCTCCACCCCCACCTCACAGTTAGTACGCAACAGAGCATTGAGCCGCGAGTTAATGACCCGTGTATAGTTATCAAAAATGCTATTGAGCATTTTAATGCGGTCCTTGGTAAATTTTCGCGGACTGTTAAAATCATACTTACGATATTTCTTCTCTACCGAGTTCTCCGCAGGTTGTTCCAGATCCTTTTCGCCGCTGCGCACCGCATTGAGCAGAGCGTCAATTTGATTTTGTGATAATACCTCTGACATAAAATTGCCTCACCTGCCCTGCTGTGATTGCCGGGTCTGCCTTCCTGGCGACCTCGGACCGTTAAGATTGGGAATAAGCGCAAGCCTTCAGGCCCACTTAAGTAACATACATCTGGATACCGTCAGAGAGTTCTTCAGCTATGTTGCGCCCACTGATAATCATCTCTACCCGACGGTTCTGAGCCCGCCCCTCCGAGGTTTCGTTCCCCGCCACCGGCCTCCATTGACCAATGCCCTCACTGATCAGGCGGGCCGGATCCAAGGTGCTGTGGTTCTGAACGTAAATGACTACATTAGTGGCCCGCTGGCTTGAGAGGGTTCGATCCACCACCGGATCATTTGGCTCTCTAGGATCACCTTGGGCTGTATGCCCCAAAACACGCACCTCATCAATAGATGAAGCCGCGCTTGAAATCATTGTGCTGATGCTCTTTAAAATCGGATAGGCCTCTTCCCGTAGAACGGAGCTGTCTCCATCAAAGAAAACTGCGTCCCGAAAGGAAATAAAGATCTTTCCGTCTCCCTCAGTTACTGATATAGTACTCTGAGCGCCCGCCTGGGTGACATAAGTCTTCAACGCCTCGTAGAGCTGCTCCATATCCTGATCCACCTCAGCCTGGGAGATCCCAATGCCCGAGCTATCGTCCATATTAGGGTCAGCAATGGGGCCGTTATTTCCTTCAGTCACGGTGGCTGTTTTAACTGCATTAGGGTTAAAGCTCATAACAATGGCTTTCCAGTTTTCCTCATTAATGGTCGACATGGAGTAGAGCAATACGAAAAAGCACAGCAACAGCGTAACCATATCACCATATGTATCCATCCAGTTTGCGCCGCCATCGCTTTTTTTCTTTTTCAAGACTAATCACTCCTCACGGCTCACCGTGTGTTGCCAGCTTAGTCATGGTTCTTTTTGCTACTCTTATCTTTTCGATTCTTCTTGCCCCTGCCTGCGCCGACATTACCGTTGTCCCGTTGCTGTTGGGCCATATAGGTCTGGAGATGCTCACGCAGGAACTTTGGATTCTCGCCAGACTGGATAGACATGATACCCTCCACAATAATCATTTTACACAGGACCTCTTCCTCATCCCTGGTACGCAAGTTGGTTGAAATTGGTCCAAAAACCATGTGAGCCAAAATACAGCCATATAAGGTAGTGATCAGGGCGGTACCCATGTCCGAGCCAATGTTGGAAGATCCACTTTCCAAATTCATACCCTTTAACATATTAATCAGCCCCACCAGGGTGCCGATCATACCAAAGGCGGGAGCCACGGAGGACGCCTTGTCATACATGGCGGCCGCGTTATCATGCCGGATAGACATACAATCAATATCATTTTGCAGGATGGCCCGTACTTTGTCAGGGTCATTCGCGTCTACAATTAACATAATGGCCTGCTTAAAAAATGGATCGGCCTGCTCATTGGCCTTCTCCTCCAAAGAAAGTAAACCATTTTTACGGGCAGTCTGGGCCAAATCCACCAACTCATCGATGTAGTAATCTGGGTCATGCTTCTTGGTGTTGAGCATAATGGCCAAATGCTTAGGAATACTGGTAAGCATTTTCCCGGGAAAACTCGCAATTACAACAGCGACGGTACATCCAATGGTAATGAGGATACTGGCTGGGTCAAGAAAGTTCCAGAGGTTTTGAATATTTACCGCCACTTGAAATCCGTTGTCAATGGTAACGCTGGTCACCATACCAAACAAACAGACTACAACTGAGACCAGAAATCCGATGATATAAGTTAGATTCATACAGCCATTCTCCCTTTGTCGGACGGCAAAACCGTCTGTGGCTTAATTAATTGGGAAAAGCAGAAGATATTCCGTGGTGCGGAGGGAACCTTCAGCGCCGGTCTGTAATGGTAATTTCCCGATAGATATCTTGTACCTTTGCGTTATACTGGGCAATTTTATCAATAATCTCGTCAATGGATTCCCGGACGAGGTAGTAGTCGTGGTTCATCATAACAATCTTGGATTCCGGTATAGTTTCAATACATTCAATTTGAAGATGGTTGACCAAAAACTTATCACGATTCATTTTGGTTAAAACAATCAAGATGCAAGCCGCCTTTCCCATGGGCCTGTCCGGGCGAAGGATTCCCTCCGCCCGACAGCCAGAGTCATTTATGCGTTAACGTTTCATGTTGACCAGTTCCTCCAGCATGGAGTCGGTCACGGTAATAATACGGGTATTGGCCTGATAGCCACGCTGGGTAGTAATCATTTCAGATATCTCAGTGGCCAGATCAGTCTTGGACATCTCTAGGCCACCTGTAATAAGCTGAGTAGTACCGCCGCTGTTGATCCTCATCAGGTCAGGTAGTGTAGTCGGGTCTGCCACTGTACCGGCGTTTACATGGGTGAGTACTTTAGTCGCATCATTCAAATCGGTGCGCAGATCGTTACCTGCACCACCCAGTAAGGATACGGTTAAATTGCCTGCGCCCTCATTTGCCTTATAGTAAGAACCGCTCATCTGGGTCACGCCATTTGGGTTTGTCACATTGCCAATGGCAATAAAGCCGATGGTAATCACCTGGTCAGTATTCTTCACAATACCGGTAATTTTACCGGTGCTGCCATCAATGGATATACTGTCAAATTCAGCAAAGGGAAGCTCATCCTGTGTACCGCCGGCTGCGCCCGCCACGTCCCCGGCGTTAGCGTCCCGCAATGCACCCTTGCCTCCACCACCACCGGCAGCGTCCTCTACGGCGTACTTGACCACATATTCGGTGGTTGTCACGCCGTTGACGGTTACTTCCTCCTGTGCAATCTTTGGAAAACGAATGGGAACCAGCTGGTCACTGACAATGGGCTTACCTGTGTCGTCCATTCCGATGGTCATAAAGCCGTAAACGGTATTGCCGTTGCCATCGCTAAGGTAACCATCTGCTTTAAACTCAAAGTTACCCACCCGGGACAGGGTCAGTGCCTTGAGCGTAGATGGGTCTGCGGGATCAATGACGCCGGCCACCGACTTATCTCCCAACAGGAAAAATCCATCGCCATCAATCATACAGTCGGTCGCCTTTCCGGTTGGAGAGTAGTTGCCGGTACTCATGTCAATATCCACAGAACCGATGGTAGTACCGTAACCGATCTGGGAGGGATTGCGTCCTCCCACGGTGCTTGTGCCGTTAGAGCCGGCGTTCATCATGGTATAGAGAGATGTCTCAAATACCGTACGTCCGGCCTTATAACCATAGGTATTTACATTTGCGATGTTATTGCCGATCACATTAAGCTTGTTCATATGGGACTTTAATCCCGAAATAGCAGCATACATTGCTCCAGTCATAGATGTGTATTATCTCCTTTCGTTTTGGCACCGCCTGGATTCTACCAATCAGGCAAAATCCAAAAGCATCCGAAACCGGTCCTGCCGTCTGTAAGCTTACAGGAACACGGCGCCGTCAATATTGGTGAAAATACTCTCCTTCATCTCGTCCTGGGTAATGGCAGTAATAACCTTGGCGTTTGGCACATTGATAATAAAGGCTTTTTCAGCGTCCATAGCCAGGATATTGGTAGCGCCCTTTGCCTGGGCGCGAACCACGCTGCCTGCCAGCTGATCCATCAAATAGGGTGTGACCTGAATACCTCGTTGCTCCGCCCGGGAAATGGCATGCTTGGAAAAGGCTACTTGCTGGGGCTGTGCAGCCTGTTGACGGGTTAATTCCTGCTGAAGCACCGCACCAAAATCATTGCCCCAAGACTTCTGAACAGCCCCCACTTCATACTGCCCTGCCTGGAGCTGTAATTGAAAATTAATGCGTTGGATCATCTCACCCTCACCTCACCGGACTTATATCACAAGTTCAGTAGAGTTTTCATCTTCTGGCTCATCACTGGGCTTCTCATCTTCAGGCCTATCTTCGGGCTTAGAACCCTCAGGTTTCTCGATCTCAGGCAGACGGCCCACGGCCATAATATCACTCAGCTTATAGCTCTTCCCGTCCACAAAGATTACCTGCTCTCCATTGGACATGCCAGTTCCCGTAACAGTGCCAACCAGTTCCTCCAGCTGTCCCTGACTGTTAAACTGGCCCAGCGTCACTTCCTTGCCAACCAAAGAGCCGGCATACATCGTCACAGTCGCATCGGTAATGTTGGTTATGGCCTCCACCACCTGCATCTGAACCAGCTGATTGAGCATATCCGTGGTGTCGGCAGTATTATCCATGCTTTGATTCTGGAACTGGGCCACCATGAGAGTGAGAAAGTCGGTCATATCCAGACTGTTGCTTCCCTCCCGGCTGGTGCTGTGGTTTGGGATAACGGTAGCAGAACCGAGAAGCTGCCCCAGATCCCCTATATAGCTACCCATTGATTCACTCCCTTTCCGTGGATTAAGAAACCTGGCTGTCCAGGGAGACAAGCCCCAGACGCAGCTGCTGGAGGAAATCCTCCCCCCGCTCACTGTGGTTGTGCTGGTGCTGCTCCTGTTGCTGGTGTCCATCCTGGCTGTTTCCGTTTCTTCCATCATAGAAATTTTGCTGGTGGCTCTCCTGCCGGGCGGGAATCTCCACCTGAACCGTTTCCTGATTGGCTGCACTGAGAAGAGCCTGAAGATTAGGTGCGTGCTTTTCCAGCAGACCGCGGGTTTGGAGACTCTCCGCATTAAGTACAACACAAAGGGCTCCGTTTTCCTGCCGGGTAATCTCCACTGTCACAACACCTAGAGATTCCGGTGTAAGGTGAATTTCCACCTTAGATTCACCCGTTTCTATAGCTCGAACCATCTGATCGGCCAATTGCTTATCCACCTCAGGCATCTGACCAGCCGATTCGGCTGGGGTGGCCTCTCCTACCTTGATGGGAACTGACTCCACATCCCGGAAAAGTACCTGATTTTGGCCAAAGGCGGCGCTTTCCACCTCCATATCAGACTCACTCTTACGGGCAGCAAAAGTGCTTTCCTTCGGCTGTTCCATCTGGGCTTCGGAGGTGTTGCCGTCCGCTGTCTGGGCCTGTTCCGACCCGGTCAGGGCCGAAACCTCAGTCTTGGCTTGTTGGGGGTTTGGCTGCTGAACTTTTGTCTGGGGCTGCACCCCAGCCTCCATAGAAATCACCTGAGGCTCAGAGGTCACCACAGGCTGTTCCAAAACAGGAATCTCGCTCTTCACCGGAATTGGGGTTGACTGTAAGGCAGTACCTAGGACAACAGAACTTGTTTCCACAACAGGGGTATTGTGATTTGTCACGGTACTGCCATCCATTACAATCATCTGCGCCCAAACCATCTCCTGGGCTAAAAGGACGCCCTGTCCATACTCTTCTTCCTGAGTTTTTGTCTCCAACTCCACCTCAGTCTCTGTTTTAGATGTGTCGGCAAGGGCACCCTCTTCTTTGATCGGTTGTTGCTTCTGCTTCATCATTTTTTGAAAGCTAATGTTTTCCTCACCCTTAGGTGTTAATGCAATCGCCTGCTGATTCTGGGTCACGGCTTGGAGGACGTGAAGGACACTGTTGTTATAAATCTGTTCCATATGCTCTCACCTCCTTATATTCAGGTTTATATTCCAAACGGCAGCGACGTTGTCCCGCCGGTTTGGACCAACTTTTCATCCTACGCGCTATTGGCGCTGGCTCGGGAGGCGCTGACAAATTCGTCAATAAAATTTTCCTCATGCTTCTGCACCATCTTCTGATAAAGCTCCAGCTTCTTCTCCCTCAGTTTTTCCAGGGAGGAAGTCTCTTTTTTTGCCTCCACCACCTGCTCACGCTTCTTTTCCTCCTGCTGGCGCAGAACCTCCAGCTGCTCAGTCTCCCGGCGGATATCCTCTTCTAAGACCCGCAGGCCGTTTTGGTAGCCTACGGCATCGATAATGGACATCCCCATCTCCTTGCGCTGACAGTACTCCTCGTTGTAGTCCCGGTATCTCTCCCAGGTGGCCTCAAGCACCCCTTCCTGTGTTTGAACCTGAGCCAGGACTGCGGCATGCTCATTCAAAATTGCGTCCAAAACCTGTTGTTTATAGGCAAGTACGGTATCCAGCGAAAACTTAAATTTTTTCATCTTCGCTCTCCCTCGTCATGTTTCATTGCAAAAGCTCTTCCATAGCCTGCACACTCTGCTCATAGGAAAAGGCTTCGTCCTGTTCCTGCATCAAAAAGCCGTTGACCGCATCAATTTTAGACAAGGCGTAATCCAGTCTATGGTTTGTCCCCGGCTTGTACGCTCCAATAGACACCAGATCTGCATTTTTTTCATAGACGCTCATAATATCTCTGATTCGAAAGGCCAGCTTTCTGTGTTCAACGGGTACAATATCGTTCATCAGGCGGGAAATACTGGCCCCTACGTCGATAGCGGGGTAATGATTGCTGTTGGCCAGGGCACGGGAGAGCACAATATGCCCGTCCAAAATGCCGCGCACAGTATCAGAAATCGGCTCGTTGGTATCATCCCCTTCCACCAGCACCGTGTACACACCGGTAATAGATCCCCGGGTAAAGTTTCCACTCCGCTCTAACAGCTTGGGCATCTCTGCATAAATCGATGGTGTATAACCGCGGGCCACAGGGGGCTCCCCGATGGCCAGTCCAATTTCCCGTTGGGCCATAGCAAATCGGGTAAGGGAATCCATCATCAGCAGCACATCGTACCCCTGATCCCGAAAATATTCGGCAATACCAGTTGCCACGGACGGACACTTCATACGCAGCATGGCCGGCTGGTCGGAGGTTGCAACCACTAAAATAGAGCGGCGCATACCCTCCTCCCCCAAATCCTTCTGAACAAACTCCAGCACCTCACGGCCACGCTCACCCACCAGGGCAATCACATTAATGTCTGCTTTCACATTTTTGGCAATCATTCCCATAAGGGTGGACTTACCCACACCTGAACCGGCAAATATACCAATGCGCTGACCCTTGCCAATGGTAATCATTCCGTCAATGGCCTTCACACCGAACTCCATCCGCTCCCGTATCGGGGGACGATCCAGGGGGTTGACGTGGGAGCCGCTAATGCAGTAAGAGGCCCCTCCCTCCAATGGCCCCTTTCCGTCAATGGGCTGGCCCATGGCATTGATAATGCGGCCTCGCAGACTCTCACCTACCCGCAGAGTAAGCTGACGCCCCGTGTTGCGCACAAAATTTCCTGCAGAAATGCCATTCATATCGGAGTAGGGCATTAGAAGAATGCGGTCGTTTTTAAAGCCCACTACCTCCGCAGTTACCTGGCGGCCTGCTTCTCCGTTGTAGATACGGCAGATATCCCCCACGGCGGCCCGCCCTCCAGATGCCTCAATAGACATTCCTACAATGTTTTCAATTTTTCCCGTCAGGCTATAAGTTTCGGCACTGTGTACCTGGCGGATCATCTGCTGAAATACCGACATGTTCTCTCTCCCGGCAAAGCTGGAATTTAAAACAAGTTTGTCCCCGTTCCTCCAGACGGCGTATCCATCAGCAGCCCTCTAATGTTGCTAAGCTGGGTCGAGGCGCTGGCATCTACAATCTCGTCCGGCATCTCAATGATACAGGTACCCGACTCATCGTCGGCCATAGGAATAATGCGTACCCGCTCGGACAAGGCAGACAAAGTTGCAGTCAGGGATGCGGGGATTTCCATCATACGGTGTGCATCGCACTCAGCTATGTAAATATGGATCCATTCCCGCCGCTTGCACTTGTCCAAAGCAGTTTGAATCATACGGCTGATGACTTCAGTGCTGCTGCGCAGACTGATGCACACCACCTTCTCTGCCACTGACAGGGCTAAATCCCGCAAATCATCTGCGTTCCGATCCAAATGCTGATCCAAGGAGGTGCTCGCCTTCTCAAGAAACGTTTGAATCTCGGCCTCCAGGGCGGCAGCCTGTTCTTCCCGCTGGCGTTTCCCTTCCAAGGCGGCCTGCTCCAGACCGTTGGCATAACCGGCCCGATAGCCCTCCTCCCGGGATGCAGCAAAAATCTGCTCAGCCTCCTGATGAACCTCCTGACGGGCCTTCTCCAACAACTCTTCCGCTTCACGATGGGCATCCCGAAGGATTATATCTGCCTGAACCTTGGCATAGTTAATAGCTTCGCTGGCCGGATCAGGAGCTGGAGCCTCTTCAGGCTCCGGCGGGGGCAACAATTCCTCCGGAAAAAGCTCCTCCGGCTCTGGCACCTCAAGATGAATGGGCACAAGCTCTGAGGCATCAGGAAACTGATATGGCTCCGCCTTGGACTTGGAAAAATGCTTAAATATGTTAGGCAATGATATCGTCCTTTCCGCCCTTTAAAATAATAATCTCGTTTTTCTCTTCCAAGCTGCGGATGATATCCACAATGCGCTGCTGGGCCTCCTCCACATCCTTCATGCGGACATTGCTGGTAATTTCCAGGTCATCCTGAATACTCTGCGCCATACGGGTGGACATATTGGTGAACAGCTTGTTGGCCACCTCGTTGTTGGACGCCTTGAGCGCCAGTACCAGGTCCCTGGGATCGCAGTCCCGGACAAAGCGCTGAACGGAACGGTCATCCATGGTGACAATATCCTCAAAGACAAACATACGTTTGCGAATCTCGTCGGCCAGGTCCTGATTGTAACCCGCCAGACCATCAAAGATATTCTTTTCACTGGCCCGGTCAAGGTTGTTCATCACATCGGCCACATAATCGATACCGCCCACCTTCACATTGGCGCTGGTCACGATGCTGGAGAATTTCTTACTCATTTCAGCCTCCAATATCTTTACCGCAGTAGGGGAAACACTCTCCAGCTTGGCCATGCTCTCTACTACTTTAATCTGCTTTTGCTCGTCTAGCTGAGCCACTACACCGGCAGCCTTGTCCGCATCCATATAGGACAGCACCAATGCGATGGTCTGAGATCGCTCGTTTTGAAGCGCGGAAAAAAGGGCCTTTACGTCCGCCTTATTCATAAAGGAGAACTGGCGGTTTTTCAAAGACTTGGTGACCTTGCCCAGCAACTCCTCAGCGGCTTGAGACCCGTAAGCCTTCTCCAGGACTGCCCGGGCATACTCCAGCCCCCCCTCCGTAACCGCCTTGTTTGTGGCACACAGCTGAAGAAACTCACTGAGTATCTCCTCGGTCTGCTGAGAGTCCAAAAATCCTAGCTTAGCCACCTCAAGGGTCAGGTGTTCCACATCTTCGGGCTCCATAAACTTGTAAAGCTGAGAAGCTTTTTCCGCCCCCAAAGCAATAATAACAGCAGCCGCACGCTGAGCGTTTGTCATATCAGCGGTACTTTTTTCTTTGGTCTGCGTTGGAGTGGCTTGTTTCGTGGTCGCGGTTGCTTGCGCCTCAGCCATCGTCATCGCCTCCCCTTAACCATACTTTCACCATTTGCGCGGAAATTTCGGGGTTTTCTTCTACAAATCGCCGGATCTCCTTGCGCAACTCCATACTGCGCTCGGTCTGCAAGGCCATGACATCTGCGCCTACGGGCTCACCCGGAACGACTGCAGCCCCCATAGCAGCCAGCAATTCATCCATACCCTTCTGCTCCTCCAGCATGCGCTTTTTCCTGGCCCTTTTACGTACAATAATTAAAACGATAACCAGCAAGACAATGAGCAGGAGCAATCCAACCCCAGCTACGGCCAGAATCCACACAGGAACAGGGAAGTCCTGGCTGATCACAGGTACCGGCGCAGGATTATAGAAGGCCATAGGGAGAATGGATATCTTGGTGGACAGATACTCATCAGCGCTCAGATCCTGCGTAACCACAGCATTGATTCCGGCGGCCCGGGCCACATGGGCACGGATGGCCTCCACATTGACACTACCTGCAGTAGTGGAGTTAATACTCACCGCCACAGTGCAGTCGGTAATATATCCCGCTGTACGCTCCACATGGGTCTGACTGCGGTCGTTGTCGTAATCAATCTGGCCACTGGTACTGATCTCAGTTTCATTGCCCTCGGGCTGAACCTCAATTTCCACATACTCAGGTAGATCGGCGTTGGAGGTGGTACCCACTACACCGCCAACCGCCTCCTCATCCCCACGAATGATATAATGATCGTAGATAACCGAGCCAATAATACCGGCTCCTTCAGTAGAGCCGTCCTCTGCCCATTCAGGGAGGGAAACATCGGTAATGTCTTGAACGGTGTGGTTCACATCCACCACGCAGTTGACGCCAACTTTCACGTTCTCCTCCCCAAAGAGGGGGATCAGCACCTGCATGATGTTAGTGCGAATCTTGTTGTTATTCTCCTCCTCTAACCTTAGCTTCAGGTCAGAGGCATCGCTGGTGACCCCGCTGCTGTTATCCCCGGCGGTGTAGCGGTTTCCCATGGTGTCGGAGATTTCAACCTGGTCTACTTCCAACCCCTGAACCGCCCTGGCTACCAGGTTGCGAATAGCAGCAGCCTGCTGGTTAGTAAGCCGTCCACCATCCCGCATGGTAACCAGCACAGAGGCAGATGCCTCCACCACATTGCCACTGTCTAAGACGTATGTATGATCCTCACCCTGGGCAATGGTAACCACCGCGTCTTTTACGCCGTCCATACAGCGGATGACCGCCCCCATCCGCTCCTGGAGTGCTGTAAGATAGGCAAAGTTGCGCTCGGACTCGGTGGAAAGCGAGCTTACATTGTCATAGTAGGTAGAATAGGAGAACCCCGACTTGGGGTACCCTTCCATTAAAAGTTTGGCTTTCAGATTGGCCTCATTACCTTTGGGCACCAAAATGGTATCACCATTTTCCAGCCGATAATCAGTCACACCCTGTGCTTCCAGATAGGACATGATGGCCGATACCTCTTCGCTGCTGGATCCCGTTACCAACACCGCATAGGGCCGGTTGACAAGCACAGCCACAATCGCAGCGGCAATGAACACCAGGACCACGGCGATGATTATAAATATTTTCTTGGGAACCTTGCTCAAAAAATCTTTGAACTTGGTTCCGTAGATCTTTATCTTTTCATTCAATCGCTTTCATCCCCCGGGCCACGCGTGGTACGCCGGCTTTCGAATTAAAATTAAATACTAATACGGGTCAGCTCGGAATAGGCATCCAGCGCCTTGTTGCGCAACTGGATCAAAAGATTGACTGCCAACTCATTCTTGGTAGCAGCAATATTAGCCACAGCCGGATTGTCCAGCTGACCGGTGGCCAACAGGTACTGGACCTGAACCTTTTCTGCATCTGTATCCTTCACGTTTTGAACCGCATTTTGAAAAATAGAAGCAAACATGTTACCCGATGCTTCATAACGCTCTACAACTTGCTCCTGAGCGTCCAGCCGAGCAATGCTACCCAGCGTCTGAATGGGTGTAATCATATTTCAATCACTCCTTTATTCGGCCACTTATTTTCCAATCTCCAGCCCCTTGGCCACCACCGCCTTAAGGGTGTTGAAGGCAGTTACGTTGGCCGAATAGGCCTGACTGGCGGCCATAGCATCAGTCATCTCTTTCACCATATCTACATTCGGCAGTTCCACGTACCCCTCCTCATTGGCATCTGGGTGGGTAGGATCATAGACCAGCTTCAGCTCCGAAGGATCGTCTACAATCCGGGTCACACGCACACCGCCAGCTGTATCATAGCCCTTGTTGGGTACCAAGCCATTTGCTGCCCGGGCCATAGCAGCGCGAAAGTCGTCCCGTCCCGTCTCTGCCTGAAAAACCACCATCTTGCGCCGATAAGCCCCACCACCATTCTCTGTACGGGTGGTTGAGGAGTTGGTAATATTCTCTGAAATAATGTCCAGGCGTAACTGCTGGGCCGTAAGCCCGGATGCGACAATGTTCATAGAGCTAAGAAAAGCCACGACAATCTGCCTCCTTTTCCCTTATTGTCCGCGAATGGCCATACGTAGTACAGTAAAATCGCTGTTAATGGAGTTCATCACATACTGCATTTGATAGGAGTTTCGTACCAGCTCCGTACTCTGCTCGGTAATATTAATACCATTATCATCCATGCGCGTTGCTTCCTGAGGTTCAAATACAGCAAAGTCCTCCTCCTCCAGCACCAATCGCATCGATTGACGTGGTTTATTGGAGCGCCCTGCCGACTCTAGCCGGGTACGCAGGCTTTCTTCAAAAGTGACCACCTTAGCCTTGTAGTTTGGGGTTTCAGCGTTGGCAATGTTATCGAGGATTGCCGCCTGCTTAGTCCACAGGAAGCCCATAGACTTCTCCAGCATCAGCATGGAATTGTTGGACAAAAAATCCATTTGTCATATACTCCTTTCCAATGGGCATACAGGATTTTCCCTCATGTAATGTGGTCAAAAAGAGGCAAGGCCTTCAAGACTCCCTGCCTCATTAATCCAAGCATCTATTCTTCCAGTATCTTTCCCTCTTTCATAAAATTCGGAAATTTTTCCTTTTTTACCAAATTATTATCCATATTCAGAATGTATTCCTAATCGAACGCATGTGCACATTATAGCTTATTTTTTTTAAAATATCAACACTTTATAACAAAAAAACGGACAAATTTAAATTCATTGCATTTTATTGATGTTTTAGGAAATGCTCCTTCAATTATGAATAATTATTTATTTATCTTTATAAATCATCATAAAAATTTATTTTTCCAAATGATTCTCTATCGTTTATAGGTTTATTAGGAGTTCTCTTGCCAAAAGTCTTCTCTTTACATAAGTTTCACCGAATTTTTATATAAATATCTATCATTGGTTTGCACTTTTGATACTCAAAAATAAAGAAAAACACCTAGATCCATATAGGAACCAGGTATCTTTTCTTGACTTTATAATAATAAAAAGAGAGCGGGGCAACAGTCCCACTCTCTTTAAGTAAACTTGATTTAATTAACCAAAATAACGGTTCAGCAAACCCTCAAAGGCCTTGCCATGGCGGGCTTCATCACGAGCCATTTCATGAACGGTGTCGTGAATTGCATCAAGGTTATGCTCCTTAGCCTTCTTAGCCAGCTCAAACTTACCGGCAGTAGCGCCGTTCTCAGCCTCCACACGCATCTCCAGGTTCTTCTTGGTGGAGTCAGTAACCACCTCGCCCAGCAATTCGGCAAACTTAGAGGCATGCTCAGCCTCCTCAAAGGCAGCCTTCTCCCAGTACAGACCAATCTCAGGATAGCCCTCGCGGTGGGCCACACGAGACATAGCCAGATACATACCAACCTCAGAACACTCGGCCTCAAAATTCATACGCAGACCGTCAATAATCTCCTGAGGTGCACCCTTGGCTACACCAACGACATGCTCAGCTGCCCAGGTACGCTGACCACTTTGCTCGTTAAATTTGGAAGCAGGTGCCTTACACAAAGGGCACTGAGCAGGGGCGCTATCACCTTCATGAACGTAACCACAAACGGTACAAATAAACTTTTTCATAATACCTTCCTCCTGTAAAATATGTCTTTGATGTACTCTTTGCGCTCTCCAACGCAAAAAGTAATTATTTCTTTAACAGTAATAATTACTGTTATTGATATATTTACTATACCACAGCATATTTTATTTGTAAAGAGGAAAATATAATTTTTATTAAAAACACATTTAGCTGCTCTGCTAGCCTTATTCTTTAGCTTTGAAATTATAAAACACCCATCAGAAAATGTCCAGAAGAAATAAAAAGAACTTAAATTCAATCCATGTCTCTTTAAATAGCTCTCTCTATTTCCTAAAAGAACCAGGAGGTAAGCCCCTTGCATTTTTTTCATACGTGTAATATGATAAATGAAGTTAGAGTTGTTTCCATCTACAGAAAAATAAATATAAGGAGATGTCATCATGATCAACCAGGAGTTCATGCTGAAAACCTGCGCAAAGATCGTAGGGGCTGTCTCATCGTTGTTCATTATTCTGTTTGCATTGGAACGAAGGTTTTTCATTGTTGGAATTCTTGTGGTACTGTGCGCAGCCATCCTTATGCCCTGCCAGTTCCTTGCCAAACCCTCTAACGTCCGAATTCTTTCTTATTACCTTATTATTAACGTCAACATACTTTTATTTGTTATTGTGGGTGTTACCGGGAATATTGAAGCAAGTGCTCCCCTATACATATGCACCGGAGCTATGGCCGCCCTATTTTTTAATACTACCTTAGTGCAAGTAAGCTTTATCAGCGGTGCACTATTCTATTTGCTCCAATGTATTATTCTCAGTATTCAGTCTGGTGTATTGATTAATGCTCCGATGGTCTTAGCCGAGTGTTTGATTTCCATTTTAATCAGCTTCTTTCTGGTTCACTTCAGCGTCAAGACCGGCAACCACTATTTAAAAGAGGCCAACGACAAACAAATCCGCACGGAAGAATTGTTATCCAGTTTGGATCAAAAGAGCACCCAGACCGAGGCCATGCTACAACGACAACAGCAGCTGCTCCACCAAATTGAGCTGGTGGCTGACCAAGTTTCCGATGAGTCCATCAGTCTCTCCACCCAGTCAGACAGCCTGGCCAACAGTTCCACTGAGCAGGCCGGCTCCATGGAGCTTATCACCAATGCGGTAAGTGACATCTCTCACCAAATTCGCGAAACTGCCAGCCAGGCCCAGCAGGTCCGGGATGCCTCGGAATTGATGCAGCGCCACGTAAACACCGGCGGAGAGCATATGAGCGCCCTCCTCAATGCCGTGGGCGATATTGAAACCAGTATGCGCTCCATCGAAGCCATTATTAAAACCATTGATGACATCGCTTTCCAAACCAATATTCTAGCCCTCAATGCTGCTGTGGAGGCCGCGCGAGCCGGCAACGCCGGTAGGGGCTTTGCGGTGGTAGCCGATGAGGTCCGTAGCCTAGCCAGTAACAGCGCAGAGGCTGCCCGCAGTACCATCGATGTACTGGAAGGCTGTCAAGAAGCGGTAAAGCGAGGAACCCAGGTAGCAGGAAACACCTCCACCGCTTTAGAGAGCATCAAAGCCAGCGTAGAGGATGTAACCCGCAGAGCCTTCCATATCTCCGATATGACAAGCGCCCAATTGACTAAGGTTGCCCAGATCAACGACGAGATTGACCGAGCTTGTGCAGCAGTCCAATCTACTGCAGCCTCCGCCGAGGAATGTGCAGCTAC
>JAZQMD010000134.1:0-13763 GCA_045543215.1 Oscillospiraceae bacterium | reverse complement strand
AAATTTCTTCTTAAGAAAAAATTTGGCTAGACTCCCTATTGCGGTTAAGGGCCAAATGTATTATACTTCAAACTGCAAAAGGAGGTATGACTTATGGTAATCGAGAAGAAGATCAATTCCTTTGCGGAGCTGACTGCCCTGCAGCAGCTGGCCACTCAGGCCGATGAACCTGTCTATCTGGCTTGTGGAGATGGGTCTATCCGTGTGGATGCCAGATCCTTTATCGGCATGTTCACCATGGATTTTTCCAAGCCTGTGAAGGTAATCACCGACTCTCTGTACGTGATTCGCCGCTTGGAGATTGAGCAGCGCAGCCAGGAAATTTCGATGGCGGCCAGCCGCTAAAGAGGAAAATAAGTGAAGTATCCGGGTTGGAGACTTTTTTGTCTCCAACCCGGATTTTTTAGTGAGAGAAGAATTACTGAGCGGAAGGCATTTCCAGGCCGTGAAGAAAGCCGTCGGGATTAGGTGAGAGCACCTCACCGCCAATTACAGTATTTTTGTAAACCAGTAGGGCGGCCTGTACCCCTATTTCTCCCGTAGGATAATTGATAATTTCATAGGTATACCTCTTAACCCGTTTGCCGCAGTAAGCAGTCAGATCGAAACCCTGGCTAGACTGAAGGGACAAATATTCGTCATAGCTGGCATCGAAGGTTTCTGGAATGAGCAACTCCTCGGTGGCTACTGCCTCCCCAGAAACCTTCCATCCGTAATCTTCCAGGTAGGCAATCCGATCTTCATTGCTCTTGACCCCCTTTACCTCGGCCCCGGCGGCCACCGCTGTTACAGAGCCTGTGCTTAGCAGCCCGGCCATAGCCGCCGCACAGAAGCACAGGAGGGCCACCCCGCCAGCGATAAGCTTTTTCTTTGGTAGACGGGCGGTCACGATAAACATGGCCATAACTCCTTCCCAAGTTTGCAAAATTCTTTCCTTACTTACTCTATGTTCTTTTTTTTTGAGATATGATACAATAGGCCGAAAGAGTATTTTACCCCGCTACTGTGGTGGAGTGTAGAAGAAGGATGGAAAAGGAGGCGCGCATATGGAACGGCTGGATAAGCTTCTGGCTAATACCGGGAGATGGAGCCGCCGAGAGGTG
Source organism: Oscillospiraceae bacterium (assembly GCA_045543215.1). GTDB lineage: Bacteria > Bacillota > Clostridia > Oscillospirales > Oscillospiraceae > DXYV01. The sequence goes on along the minus strand of JAZQMD010000134.1, from coordinate 12,660 downwards.
AAGCAGCTGTGCCGGGGTGGACGGGTAACAGTGGATGGTATGGTGGAGCGCAAATCGGAGACTAAGGTGGCATTGGGGTCTGTTTTAGCGGTGGACGGGGCTTTGGTGGAGGTCGGAGCCACGGTGTGGCTGATGCTCCATAAGCCAGCGGGACTGGTATCGGCCACAGAAGATGCCAGGGAGAGAACAGTACTCTCTTTGCTGCCCCAATCATATCAGCGTATGGGATTGTTCCCTGTAGGACGATTGGATAAGGATACGGAGGGTCTTCTTCTTCTGACTAATGACGGCGCTTTGGCTCATCGCTTGCTTTCCCCGAAAAGGCATGTAAATAAAGTATATTATGTGGAGGTGGACGGAACCCTAGATCAAAAGGACCAAGCAGCGTTTTCAGCAGGGATGACGCTGGCTGATGGTACGCGCTGCCTACCTGCTGGGCTTCGACTTTTGGGAGGCGGGAAGGGAGAGGTCACTCTGCACGAGGGAAAGTATCACCAGGTCAAGCGTATGCTGGCTGCCAGGGGCAAGCCGGTAATTTATTTAAAACGGGTGGCATTTGGTCCTCTTAGCCTGGACGGGGATTTACCCAAGGGGGCATGGAGACACCTGAGAAGAGAGGAGCATGCGGCGCTGGAGGAGTAAAAATGAGGTTTTTCGGCATTTTTCACAAAGAAATTATATTTTCCTATTGAAATCGAAGGGGATAGCCAGTATAATATTAAAGGTTACATAACGGTTACATGGCGCAGCGGCTCCCGGTATACCGCAGCGTTTGCAACGAGAAGTTGAAAGGGGAGGCACGAGTCCTATGTCCAGCCGTATTTTTCAAAGCGTTGTCCTGCAAATGAAAGAGAGTACTGACCGGGCGGTAGGTGTCATAGATGAGCAGGGAACAGTTGTGGCATGTAATGAGCTGTCCTCTATTGGAGAGCGGTGGGCCAGTGCAGCCGCTGCTGTTGCGACTGATCAGGATGGTTCCGTTTCCCTGGAGGGGTATACGTTTAAGGCCTTGCCCGGTTGGAACGGACAATTTGATTACGCTGCATTTGCTAAGGGAGAGGATGAGCAGGCTAGGTTGGTGTGTGCGCTAGCTGTCGTGGCTCTCAATGGCGCCAAGGCCTATTATGAGGAAAAGCATGACAAATCTACCTTTGTGAAGAACATTCTCTCGGATAACATCCTGCTGGGGGATATTTATGTCCGGGCAAGAGAGTTACATTTTATCTCTGAAGCGCCAAGGGCGGTACTGTTGATCCGTCAGACAGGTGTGCCAGATCTGTCTGCTATTGATGTGGTGCAGTCGCTCCATCCTGATAAGCAGGTAGACTTTGTCCTATCTGTCAGTGAGAGTGACGTGGCATTGGTGAAGCAACTGCCCGATGGGGCTGATTCCAAGGATTTACATAAGATTGCCCTAGGGATTCAGGAGGCCCTGTCTAAGGAACTTGGAGTCAGGACGGTCATTGGCGTGGGTACCATCGTAGGCCATGTACGCGATTTGGCCCGTGCTTATAAGGAGGCCCAGGTGGCTATTGAGGTGGGTAAGGTGTTTGACACCGAAAAATCCATTATCAATTACGAGAACCTGGGCATCGGTCGTCTGATTTATCAGCTGCCTACTACTTTATGTGAGATGTTTCTCCAAGAGGTGTTTAAGAAAAATCCCATTGATTCCCTGGATCAGGAGACTTTATATACCATTAATAAGTTTTTTGAGAATAATTTAAACGTGTCAGAGACTGCCCGTAAGCTTTTCGTCCACCGCAATACCCTGGTCTATCGTCTGGAGAAGATTAAAAAGCTTACGGGGCTTGATCTGAGGGAGTTTGATGATGCGATTACCTTTAAAGTGGCCCTTATGGTTAAAAAGTATCTTGTTTCCCGGGGCGTAGAGGACTGAGCTGGCATATCTTTACCCGCTTGCATACGGCGGGGGACAGCGGGATTCCGCTGTCCCCTTGCTCTGCTGTTTCCCGGGGTAACGGAGGGCTGGCTTGGGCGGGAGAGAATTGCATCATACAAAGTTTCACCGGAGGTCGCAGGAATATGATCCGATTCATTGACGTACAAAAGGAATACGACAATGGCACAAAAGCTGTTAAGGGGGTCAATCTGCGTATCGAGGACGGAGAGTTTGTCTTTTTGGTTGGTCCCTCCGGATCTGGAAAGTCAACCATGATTAGACTCATCACTGGGGAGGTGCAGTCCACCAAGGGACGGGTTGTGGTCAACGGTTATAACTTGAACAACATCCGTAAGTGGCAGATGCCCTACATGCGCCGGACCTTAGGGGTAATTTTCCAGGACTTCCGGCTCATTGATAAGAAAACGGTAGGGGAAAACCTGGAATTTGCCATGCGGGTCATTGGGGCTTCCCGGCGGGAGATACGCAAGCGTATACCTTATGTGCTGGATCTAGTGGGACTGCGGGAGAAGGTGGATCATTACCCCACCCAGATGTCTGGCGGTGAGCAGCAGCGGGTGGCCATTGCCCGGGCTCTGGTGAATAATCCTCAGATGATCATTGCCGATGAGCCCACAGGGAACCTAGACCCCAACAGATCCTTGGAAATTATGAGGTTGTTGGAGCGCATCAACGAAATGGGAACCACTTTACTGGTGGTTACCCATGAAAAAGAACTGGTTAATCGTTTTTCAAAGCGGGTGGTGGCAATTGAAAACGGTAGGCTCATCAGTGATGAAACAGGCGGGTATTACAGCAATGAGAAGAAAATTTGATTTGACTTATTTCCTGATGGAAGGAGTGCGCAGCATCCGATCCCACGGGCTGATGTCTTTTGCCGCCGTTTGCATGATTGTGGCATGCCTACTTATTATGGGCAGCTTTGCCCTGATTGCAGTAAACACAAACCTCATGCTGGGCGACTTAGAGAGTGAGAACGAGTTTTTGGCCTATATCGATGAGACTTATACACCGGAGCAGATAGCCAAACTCCGGGAGGAGATTAAAACCTTGCCCAACATAGCTGAGGTTGGCTTTATTAGCAAGGAGGAGGCTAAGAAGGCGTATCTGGAGGGCAGAGATGATGTGGAGCTTTATGCTGAGCTGCCCGACGAAGTGTTCCGGGATCGTTTTGCTATCCACGTAACGGACATTGAGTTTTTTGAGCAGACGGTGCTGGCAGTTGTTACTCTGCCCGGTATTGTTAACCACCGGGCGGAGGTGGAGATTGCCGAGGGATTGGTTATGGTTCGCAATATTGCTGCTGCCATTGCTACCATCCTTATTGCCATTTTAGTAATTATTTCCCTGTTTATTATTGCCAATACGATTCGGCTAGCAACCTTCACCCGCAGGGAGGAGATTGCTATTATGAAGATGTGTGGGGCCACCAACTCTTTTGTCCGCTGGCCCTTCGTGTTTGAAGGGCTTATTCTGGGACTGGCGGGGGCGCTAATTGCCTTTCTTGCTCAGTGGGGTGTCTACACGCTTATTGAAAAGGCGGCAGTTGGATATGGGGCCCAGGCCCTGATCGTGATGTTACCCTTTCAAAACATGGCGTGGGAAGTACTAGGGTGGTTTGCTCTGGCTGGCTGCATCATTGGCGCAGGTGGATCGGCGGTGGCTATTCGAAAATTCTTAGAGGTCTGATGGACACCACAGTATTAAGAAATGCTTTGTTGGAAAGAGGTAGGTAGCATGAAGAAAAAAACCCAGAAGATTATTGTGGGAATTTTGGCAGTTACATTGCTGTTGTCTATTTTTGTTCCTGCAATTTCCATGCTGGTGAACGGATGATAGATAGGAGAGAATTAATGAAGATAAATGGGCGCCGCCGCTTGGTAGGATTGATGACTGTTTTAGCCCTTTTTATCGGGTTATGGCGTGCCTTTCCTCCCTTACTGGTTGGGAGGGTCTCGGCCATCACACAGTCGGATATTGACGCTATGGAGAACGAGTTGGCAAGTATTTCCTCACAGATTAAGGAGCTGGAAGAGCAAATTCAGGGCATCCGAAGCGACAAGGCCAAGGCACTTAAGCAAAAGAGCCTTTTGGATGAGCAGGTAACCCTCATCACCCAGCAGATTGCAGATACCGATGCCGTCATTGCCAATTATGACAGTCTCATTTCAGCCAAAGAGGAGGAGATCGTCCAAATCGAAGCTGAGGAAGCGGCTCAGTATGAGCTGTTTTGTAGTCAGGTACGCTCCATGGAGGAGCAGGGGAGTGTGTCTTACCTGTCTATCCTTTTTGATAGTGCGGATTTTGCTGACTTGCTAGATCGGGCCATGATGATTGGTGAAATCATGGACTATAATAACGAGATCATTAACATGCTATTGGATACCCGGGCTAGTCTCCAGACAGCTCAGGCTGAGCTGGAAAAAGGACGGGCCGAGCAGGAGCAGCTACGGAAGGAGCAGATCGTAGCCAAAGCCAATCTGGAGGCGCAGCAGGCTGCCGCTGCCGCCCTGGCTCAGAGCATTATGGATAAGGAAGACAATTTTGAAGATGCGCTTAAGGAGCTAGAGCAGGAGGATAAGCGGATTGAGGAGGAAATGAGAGATGCCGAGCGCCAGCTGGCCGCCCAGAATGCGGGTGTAGTCTCAGAAAGCGGGTGGTACTGGCCGGTACCCGGCTTCTATGTTCTTACCTCAGGTTTTGGATGGCGAGTCCACCCGGTCTATGGTACTCGAAGATACCACAAGGGGACCGATGTGGGCGGAGCAGGGATCAATGGTACTCCCATTGGTGCGGCCAAGTCCGGAGTAGTCACCACTTCTAAGTATAGCAGTTCCTACGGTCACTATGTAGTGGTTTCCCATTCTGACGGCTATCAGACCTTGTATGCCCATATGAGTTCTCGATCAGTATCCGTGGGTGACGTGGTTACCCAGGGACAGACCCTGGGCTGTGTGGGCACCACTGGGGTATCTACCGGACCACATTTACATTATGAGGTGTGGTATGATGGAAACCGCACCGATGCTGAGCAGTATTATCCAAATTTGGACACGGTGTTTATTCGAAGGTACAATGGAGAATAAATGTGCCGGGGATGGGGCTGCCCCGTCCCCGGTTCCTTATTTAAGGAGTTGACATAGCATGGAGGAAGTCAAGAAGGATGGGCGATATCCTGTGGTCAGGCGGCCTATGCCATGGTGGCTGGTAGCTTTTATTACAGCATTTGCTACATTGGTAACCACTATGGTGGCCCTTGGAATGCTGTTAGGCCGGAATGGGGTGGCGGTCATGCAGGGCTGGCTGCTGGCTCGATGGGCCTTTGTGGAGGAGGATGTGGATTTACAGGCTACTGCCAATGGAGCATTGGAGGGGCTGGTGTTCGCTTTGGAGGATCGCTGGTCCTATTATGTAAGGCCGGAGTGGTATGTTGATTTTATGGAAAGCCGTTCCAATCGGTATGTGGGCGTGGGAATTACGGTAGATTATACTGATGAGCGGGGGATCACTATCCTGGCGGTGGAAGCGGGCTCTCCAGCGGAGGTGGCTGGTGTGATACCGGGGGAGATTATCATCGCTGTGAACGGAATCAGCGCAGCGGGGGAAGACCGCCATGAGGTAATGACTCTTATGGCAGGCCAAGAGGGGGAAGAGGTTACTCTTCAGCTACTGGATCAGGAAGGAGGCCAGCGGGAGGTATCTCTTACCCTGGAGGAAATTTCGGTGAAGGTGGCCTCCGGCTATCTACTGGATGACGGAGTGGGAGTGGTCACCCTACATAATTTTAATCGCAATGCTGCAGATGAGTTCAAAAAGATTACAAATGGACTGATGGAGGAAGGAGCCTCTGCTCTGGTGTTTGATATGCGGGGCAACGGCGGGGGCTACGTCGGTGAGCTGACCGAAATTCTGGACTACCTTCTTCCAGAAGGAATCGTGTTCCAGGATGTGCCCCGATGGGGGGGTGTTTACAAAAAGGAATCTGATGAGATATGTGTGGATTTGCCCTTTGCGGTACTGGTGGATGAAAACACGTACAGCGCAGCTGAACTCTTTGCGGCCCAGCTACGGGAGAGTGTGGGGGCTTATATTGTAGGAGAGGTGACCTCGGGTAAGGGTTATTCTCAAATTACCATCCCGCTGGCCAATGGTGGAGCAATGGGAATCTCTACCGCCGCATACTATACTGGAAGCGGTGAGAGCCTGATCGGGGTGGGAGTTATACCGGACAGGGAGATTTCCCTCACGGAGGAGGAAGAGTCCTTACGGGCTGCCGGAGATTTATTGGCAACGGAGGATCCCCAGCTTCAGGCAGCATTGGAGTTGTTGCAGGAATAGAAGACAGGCCGAGTGCATATCTTTCCCAGGAAGAACGGGGGATTGATCATGTACGGACATTTCATGCCAGAGGAGGGAATGGAAGGTTGGCGGGCCACCCTTTCTCGGGAGGAGTTATGTGGCCTTCCGGTACTCCGGGCCCGTGTTCCTTTGCCTGGCCGTCTGGGAGAAAAGAGCCGGGAGAAGCGCGTTTATAAGGCAGCTCTTCGGCTGCGGAGATCGGGAATTAGCCAGGTCTTGGTTCCACCGGGGTTTTCCTGGTGGCCTGTCTTGCATCAGGTAGGGCTGGCCCGGGTAGAGACTGAGGAGTTATGTCAGGCCTTGGCCGGCCCTTTAACCTTGGCAGCTTTGTCCAGCCGGGGATGGGAGCCAGAGCGGGCGGTGGTCTGCCTTGCCGGAGAGCGGGTGACTACCCGTCTGGTCCGGGCGGCGGAATTGCTGGTTATGCGGGTGTGCCGCCTTGTGGTGGAAGTACCGCTGGGGGGAGTGGCATTGGCGGAGTACCTACATGAGGAGTACGGACTGCCTGTACTGCCGGCGGAAACAGTGCGCCCAGCAGTTACCGTAGCATTTGATCCCTTCTGGAAGGGGAAGGGACCGGCGCTGCGACTGTGGGGCGATTCCCCTGACCTGATGGGTGTCGAGCTTTGGAGCCCTGGAGTGGAACCGCCGAGAAACTGTCAGTCCTTGGCTTTGCTTGCCGCTCTATGGGAGAGCGGGTTGCTACCGGGTGGCGTTCTACTGGCTCGCCCAGCGGAAAATTCACTTGACATTCCGGAGTAAAATAAATATAATACTAAAATAAAATGGGTTAGTATGCAAAAAATAAGGTAAATTATTTAAAATAAGGAGCAGAGAAGAGCCGTAGTTGCTGCGGCTTCTTTACTTTGGTGAAAGGGAGTAACACCAGCCATGGCAAAAGAATTTAAGCTCAGTGCGGAACGTATTCAGGAGTTGAAGGATGAGCTGATCTATCTGAAGACCGTGCGGGAGAAGGAGGTGGCCGACCAGATTAAAGAGGCGCGCTCCTTTGGTGACTTATCCGAAAATAGTGAGTATGACGAGGCAAAAAACGAGCAGGGAAAACTTTATTCCCGTATTGCTGAGGTAGAAAATATCTTAGCTAACTGCATTGTTATTGAAGATTACGCCACTGATTCCAACACTGTGTGCATGGGCAGTAAAATTACCGTGGAAGATTTGGAGTTTGGAGAGCAGGAGGCCTATCAGGTAGTTGGCTCTCAGGAGGCTGACCCCATGAATGGCCGTATTTCAGAAGAGTCTCCGTTTGGCAAGGCATTGCTGGGCCAGAAGGTGGGGGACGTGGTCATTGTGGAGGCTCCTGCAGGGAATATTAAATATAAAATTGTAGATATTCAAAAGGCATAAAACAACGCAAGTATCAGAGTAAAGGCAGAGCCACAGGGATTATTTGTTACACAAGAAATGATTGTATTGTAAGGAGCGACGACCATGCCCGAACAGCAGAAGCATCAGATGGAGCAGCCAGAGCAGTCCTTGTCCGAGCTGCTCCAGATCCGCCGGGACAAGCTGGCCCAGTTGCAGCAGGGGGGGGATGACCCTTTTCAAATCACCAAATACAACGTCACCCACCATAGCAATGAGATTAAGGAAAGCTTTGACACTCTGGAGGGCCAGGCTGTATCTGTGGCTGGTCGGCTTATGTCCAAGCGAGGGATGGGAAAGGCAGTATTTGGCGATTTGCAGGATGGTGGCGGTCGGATACAGCTCTATATGCGGATTGATGATGTGGGGGAAGAGACGCTATCCCGCTTCAAAAAGTGTGATATTGGGGACATCATTGGTGTAGAGGGAGAAGCCTTTCGTACGAAGCGGGGTGAGATCTCCGTGAAGGTACAGAATTTTACCCTGCTGGCAAAGTCTCTGCGCCCCTTGCCTGAGAAATTCCATGGGCTTACGGATCGGGAGACTCGCTATCGTCAGCGGTATGTGGATTTGATTATGAATCCAGAGGTGCGTGAAACCTTCATGGTGCGCTCCAAGTTCATTAAGCATGTGCGGGATTTTCTGGATGAGCGGGGCTATATGGAAGTGGAGACCCCGGTACTCAACACTATTTCTGGTGGGGCAACCGCCCGTCCTTTTATCACCCACCACAATACGCTGGATATTGACATGTATATGCGTATTGCTACTGAGTTACCGTTGAAGCGGCTCGTTGTGGGAGGACTGGAGCGGGTGTACGAAATTGGCCGTATCTTTCGCAATGAGGGTATGGATCCCAAGCATAACCCGGAATTTACCTCTGTAGAGCTCTATCAGGCTTACGCAGATTTCAACGATATGATGGACTTATTTGAGGAGCTTCTTTCCTCTGCGGCCCAAAAGATTTTAGGTTCCTATCAGGTGGAATGGCAGGGGGAGAGACTGGATCTCACCCCTGGCTGGCCTCGGCTGGCTATGCACGAAGCGGTTAAGGTGCATACTGGAGTTGACTTTATGTCCATTTCGGAAGATGCGGAGGCACTGGCGGCAGCAAAGGCTATCGGTGTGGAATTGCCTGAAGGGAAGGAGCCTACTTGGGGCAATGTCCTATACGAAGTGTTTGACCAGCGGGTGGAGGCCAAACTCATTCAGCCAACTTTTATTACAATGCACCCGGTAGATGTATCTCCTCTTGCAAAGCGGTCACCAACTGATCCCAGGCTCACCGAACGCTTTGAGCTGTTTATCTGCCGCTCTGAGATGGGAAATGCTTTTTCCGAATTAAATGACCCAATTGACCAGAGAAATCGCTTCCAGAAAGAGGTAGAGGCCCGGGCCAAGGGGGATGATGAGGCGGGCATGATGGATGACGACTATATCAATGCCTTGGAATATGGATTGCCTCCTACGGGAGGGTTGGGTATTGGCATCGACCGGGTGGTGATGATGCTCACCGGAAACGATACGATCCGGGAGGTTATTCTTTTCCCCACCATGAAACCCTTGGAGAACTGATTTCTTGAAAATGTTACAAAGACGATATTTTTGGCTTAATTGGCTTAAAATATTAAGTAAAATGAGGATGTTTTCTATTTTACAACAACTTTACCACATCTGCTAAAAATACTACGGCATTACTAAATAGAATTACAGAGAAGAAGCTTACCTTGCTGAAGCTGCACCTTATTCCTTGTGTTGATTCAAAATCATTTTAATCGTTACAAGGAGTACAAACAAAAATAAGTTAAGGGTACAGATTTATTTCTGTACCCTATTTTTTGCCAACGATGATACTGACTGGCGCAGAGTGATTAAAAAATGTTGATCATTAAAGATTGAAGTGCACAAGAGGGATCAAAAGGATTTTATCGAGGCTTTTTCTCCTATCCGTATATTTGGTTGTATACATCAAAGTTCAAAGGATCTTTAAAAAGTTAGCTAGGAAGAGGCGCATAAGATAAACGGCAAAAGCCGTGTATATTTATAAATGGAGTGGAATAGCCTTTAGAGGAAAGTAAGTGATTGTTTTATAGGTTGCATTTTTTATAAACTGTGGCTAAAAGAGAACGGTTTTTAAGAGGAATAGGAATATAATTGAAAAACGATGGCTTGACAATATAAGGAGATACCCTTATTATGAGTAAGAATCTTGGAAGGGTACACCGAAAAAAGCAAGCTGGTTCTTGATTGAGGGAGGTGTACAGTAATTTTTCTAATGAAGAGCGCAATAAAAGTAGATAAAATTTGAGAATATAAAACAGGATGATAGTATTTAAACAAGTTGCCGTACAGGCATCCGACGCAAGAGTTTCACACGAAAGACTAAAAAGGCATGCCTTCAATCTGTCTACTGGTATGCTTTGCCCGTATTCTGGAAAGGGAGACTGCACGTGCGCAGATTAAATCTGTTATTTAGACTGGGTGGAAGCTTTAATAGTACCAGAATCGTAGCCTTGTCTTTTGGCGCTATTATTTTAGTGGGGACGCTGCTTTTGATGTTACCCGTAGCTTCATCAAACGGAATTTCTCGTGGGCTGATTACCGCCCTGTTTACCACGACCTCCGCATCTTGTGTTACTGGCCTGGTTCTGGTGGACACCCTGACAGGATGGAGTCTGTTTGGCCAAGTGGTGATCTTGATCCTCATTCAGTTGGGAGGACTAGGGTTCATGACGGTGCTTACCTTGTTCTCCCTTGCACTAAACCGGCGTATTAATTTGTCTGAGCGCTTGGTGATGATGTCCACGCTCAACCTCAATGGTTTGGACGGGGTGGTGCTTCTGGTGCGTAATACGCTGAAGACTACCTTCGCCGTGGAGGGGATCTGTGCACTGATCCTAGCGTTGCGATTTATCCCGCGTTATGGTTTGGTTCAGGGCCTGTGGAAGGGGATATTCACTTCGGTGTCCGCCATGTGTAATGCCGGCTTTGATTTGATGGGGACGGAGGTGGGAGGAAGTCTGATTACATTTCAGAACGATCCGGTGGTCTTATTTACTGTAATGTTTCTCATTGTGTTCGGTGGCCTGGGCTTTTCTGTGTGGGAAGATTTGCGTCGGGCTAAAGGTTGGCGGGGGCTGGGGCTGTATAGCCGGATGGTCTTAGGTATGTCCGCCGGTCTGATCCTGGTCGGGGCGGCCTATTTCTTCTTTACAGAGTTTTCTAACCCCGCTACTCTGGGGCCTCTACCTATATGGGAGAAGGTACTAAATAGCTTATTCCAGTCAGTTACCCTACGTACTGCCGGTTTTTACAGCATCGCCCAGGGTGGACTGTATGATAGTTCCTTGGCAGTTTGCTGCTTGCTCATGCTCATCGGCGGTTCCTCTGGCTCTACTGCGGGAGGATTGAAAACAGTGACTGTGGCCATCCTTCTCCTTACGTTAAGGGCCGGATTGCGGGGTAAGAGCGAGGTTACCCTCCGCCGCAGGGCGGTACCGGTTCAGCGGGTAATGGATGCCTTCACCTTGACTATGGTGGTTATTTTGCTGTTTTTTATGGGGGCCATGATTATCTCTCTGGTCGACAATGTGTCATTCTTGGCAGCAGCCTATGAGAGCGCTTCCGCTATTGGTACAGTGGGTCTGACAACCGGAATTACCCCTGGATTGTCCCATTTCAGCCACATTCTGCTTGTTTGCCTTATGTATTTAGGCCGGGTTGGTATCCTCTCCTTCTCTTTGGCCTTTTTAACTGTTGGGCGATACCCGGCCCATATTCAGTATCCCACCGTTAACGTTATGATTGGGTGAAAGGAGCAGTTTTGATGAAATCCTATGCAGTATTCGGCTTGGGGCGCTTTGGAGCTGCCGTAGCCATAGAGCTGTGTACCCTGGGTAATGAGGTGTTGGCCGTGGATCTGGATCAGAGCAATGTCCAGTCAGTGGTCGATCAGGTCACCCATGCGGTAGTGGCCGATGCCCGGGATCCCTCTGTGCTCAAATCCCTGGGGGTACGCAATTTTGACTGCGCCATCGTGGCTGTGGGCGATGATATTGGCGCTAGTGCCCTTATTACGCTCTGTCTAAAGGAGATGGGACTGCCTCAGGTGGTGTGCAAGGCTCAGAGCCATGTCCATCGTAAGGTGCTGGAGAAGATTGGTGCTGACCAGGTGGTGTTTCCTGAGCATGAAACGGGAGTTAAGCTGGCCCAGAGCTTGACTCATTCTGATGTACTCAACTTTATCGAGTTGTCTGACAACTATGGTATTGTGGAGGTCAAAACACCCAAGGTGTGGTGGGGGAAGACAATCCGGGAGGCAGACGTGCGTAATAAATGTGGGGTGAATATCATTGCCATCCGGGATGCCGCCACTGGGGAAATCAATGTCTCTCATGGGGCAGACTATATCCTGCAAGAGAGTGACGTGCTGATTATTCTGGGAGAGGATACGGCCACCGAAGCCGTTCATAATTTATGAGTTCCACTCCGGAACGTATCACCAGCCGAAGTAATCCTCTAATCGCCCGTATGCGCAAGCTGGCGGCAGAACGCAAGTTCCGCCGTGAGGAGGGGGTCTTTCTGTGTGAGGGACCCAAGATGCTCCTTGAGGCAATTCGTTGGGGGGTTAGTGTGGAGACGGTTCTTCATACCGAGGGTGTTATTCTTCCATCCATGCCCCAATCAGTTCGTCTGGTGGTGGAGACTCCGGCTGATTTGTTGCGGTCGGTTGCACTAACTGAAAATCCTCAGGGAGTAGTGTTTACATGCAAAGGAGATGCCCTGGCACTACCCCAAAAACTGAAGTCAGGGCGATGGCTAATTTTGGATGGAGTACAAGATCCGGGCAATGTGGGAACCATCTGGCGTACTGCCGATGCTTTTGGGGCAGCTGGCCTAATTTTGTGTAATTCCTGCGATCCCTGGAATCCTAAGGTGATCCGGGCCACTATGGGAGCGGTGTTCCGTCTGCCGGTCTACGAGAGTACTCT
>JAZQMD010000133.1:0-37964 GCA_045543215.1 Oscillospiraceae bacterium | reverse complement strand
AATGCCTTCTCCCGTATTTCAAGGAGTTTAGCAGTCTCCCGGAAGTTGGTAAGGAGGTTTCTATCCACCAGTTCATCAAAGTAATCCGCTTTGGGCTTCATGATCTGGTTGTCCACCACCAAGGCAGAATTGACAGCCTCCAAAGCCTTTCGCTTATCCTGTTCCTCTTTGAGGGCTGTGGCGATCCTGATGATGGTATCCGGGTTCAGGATAGCCTCCTCGATGGTTTCAGGGGTCATGTAGGCCCCATGCTTGCGGATAGCGGGGAGAACTTCGGACGTTACCCATTTTCGGAAAGGCTTGGCCTCAGGCTTGTCAGACCTGAGAATAACATTGTATAGGCCGGATTCATTAATAACCGCTGTAATCTGTTCTCGGCCCAAAGAATCGGTGACCGGAATTTGATTCCGGTCTCCAGTAAGGTGGGTAGATGAAAGACCACCCACCTTGAGGGGATAAGGAAATGTTATCCCCTGATAAAGTGAGCTTAACTCACCACATCTTAACAGCATTTTAAGGCATCTCTGACGGGCTTTCGTTATGGTGGAAATCCATGGAGTTGAATGAAAAGGCGGGTACAAGGAATCCTTATTTTTTGTATTCGTCAATCTTAGACAAGTCTAAGACATAGTCCAAAACTTTTTGCTGCCCCTCGTGGTTAAGTTTGTCATAGGCATTTATAAATTCATCAATTTGTATATTATCACCTCTAAAGCGCAACCCGTTTTCATCATAAAAATATACATCAAGAAGCTTGTTTAAATCAAAATTTTCAGTTCTACCTATATGCTCTATAATAAAAGTTTCAAGCTTTTTCCTCTCTAACTCAACGTTATTTTCTGGTTCAATACCAATTAAATCTAAAAATGGAATATCTAAAATGGCAGAAATTTTTTGTGCCTGCTCAAGCGATGGTGTTATACGACCTGTTTCATATTTTGATACAACTGCCCTCTGGACACAAAGCTGTGACGCAAGCTGTTCTTGCGTCATTTTCTTTTGCCGCCTTGCTTTTTGTATTAAGCTGTAAACCATAACTATCACCACCTTGTATATAATTGTATCCTGTTGGGAACAAAAATGCAATGCACTTCCATAGTATTCTTGAAAAGACCAAATCTATAATCTATGATGTTCCTGAAAAGATCGAATATTGGAGGTGATTATATGACCATTAGCACAGCTAAAATAGAGGGCCTGCTTGCCGAGCGCGGCATGACCAAAGCGGCCCTTGCAGCAACCTGCGGTATTTCCCGGCAGAGCATTAGCACTATCATTCGGCGAGGTACCTGTGAGCCTAAGTCAGCGGGCAAACTGGCAAATGAACTAGGGATTCCTGTAGCAGACATCATTGAAAAAGGGGAATAAGCATAATGGCAGCAAGAATGAGAACAGCAGAGGGAGCCCTTGCAATCATCAAGGAGCTTGACCCCAACACTGCCGTAACATTGCGGGCGATCAACAGAATGGTTGTCAACGGCGAAATCCCACATGTTGCAGTCGGCAGGAAACGGCTCATCAATGTGGATACATTGCTGGCCTACCTCGGAGGAGAGGAGGCGCCGGCTTGAAGAACGAGATCACCATTAACCTACGAGTGTTCCCCGTGCTGGCCCATGACCGCCACACTGGTGCAAAGGAGGCCATTACAGTGCCCGTAACCAAGCAGCAACTTCAAGCCGCCCAAATCGTGGGACAGTCCTCTAAGGAACTGATACACCGTCTGTGTGAATGGCAGGGATATAGCGTAGTTGAGATCGGCATCCCGGAAAAGATTGCGGTTACACTGGATTTAAACGAGCTGGCACAGAGGGGAGCGGTAGCCGAGTGAGCAATACCACTAACCACTCCGCCATTTGTGCGGAAGAACTGTACAAGGCAGGAATTGATAATCCTTTTGCATATCTAATCAACCACGGGCTACCGCTGGAGCGCATTGAATCACTTAAGAAAGGCAATGTTTCCTATGCCGAACAGGCCCTTGCCATCTATGCCCACCTTCAACGAGGGGGGACGATGGAGGAACTACTAAAAGAGGAGGCTATGCACGATTCTCCCGAGCCTCCGCAAGAGGTAAAGCCAACCCTTATCCGGGCCTCTGACGTACCCTATGAGCCGCCCCGCTGGCTGATTGCTCCCTACATACAAAAAGGCAAGGGAACGCTGATTCAGGCCGACAACGGCACTGGCAAGACTGCTTTTGTCTGTGCTATCGCGGCCCATATATTTACCGGGCGGCCACTGCTGGATATACCCATCACCACACCGGGGGATGTACTGATCCTGTCGGTGGAGGACGATTTGCCCATCCTGCGCGGACGCATTGAAGCAAGCGGCGGAGATCTAACCCATTGTCACTTTATAAGCAATGCCGCTGGACTAAATTTCAACAGTCCCGAGGTGGAGTCGGCTATCAAGCAGATCAATGCCAAATTGGTGATTTTTGACCCACTCCAGGCATTCATGAGCGCAAAGGTGGACATGTTTAGAGCTAACGAGACCCGGCCCGAGCTGGCTAAACTGTTTGATATATGTGACCGCAATGACTGTGCTTGTATTATTATTGCCCACATAGGCAAAAGCATGGGGACAAATCCCCAGTCAACCGTGCCCTTGGCAGTGTTGACATTCCGGCATCCATGCGCAGTGTGCTACAAATCATCCAGAATCCCGATAATGAGCTTGAGCGTATTGCCGTTCGTGTAAAGTGTTCCAATGCCCCAAAGGGCCGTAGTCTTACATATACCATCGGCGACCGGGGCGGTGTCCAGTTGATTGGATTTAATCCCATGACTGCGGAGGATTTGATCACCGTTGTCAAGCGCAAAGAGAAGGGTATCCCCTATGAAAATGAGCCACTTGTCCAGGTGTTCAACCAGCTTATCACGGACAGGCCCGGTGGCGGCTTTTGGAGCTATGCCGACCTTAAATCTGAGGGGGCTAAGATTCTTGGGTTCCCGCCGTTTGATGGTCTTACAGATTTGAGACAACGGCTTGACGGAGGGCTTGCTCGTGAACTCCAGGCGCGTGACGGCCTAATTATCACCCATAGTGAAAAAGGTCGTGGAAATGTCCGTGGTATCCGTATTGAGCAATACCAACTTCCACAGGGCTATCCAAGCGAGTTAACTATCTCTATATATATAAATTTGATGTTATTATTTAACCCTTTTAACCATTTAACAAATTTGTTACCCATAATTAACTAAGTTACCCAAATGCTCGGTTAACTTTGGTTAAGAAAAAACATTTTTATTTGTACAAGGGGAAGGTTAACCCAACCATAAAAGGAAGATTATAATGGAAGAAAAACCCTGCCCAATTCTATCTATGGCTCACTCAAAAGGACATGCCCACTGCTTTGGTGAATGCTGTGCCTGATGGTACGAAGATCAGCGGAAGAACCCACGCGGGGAGACCTACAAAATTGGGGAGCAATGCGCTCTGCTGCAGATTGCTGCGATGATGGGAGGTGCGTCATGAGTTATTACCGCACCTGCCTCCATTGTGGGAGCCATTTAGACCCTGGCGAGAAATGCGACTGCAAAAGAGAAGCCGCCCCTGTGCTGCAACACAGAGACGGCGGCATGGTGGAACAGGTTGTAACGAGCCTCAATTCCACCTCCATTATACACGAACGATAAGGAGGGTGCAAGCATGAGTTATTCCAATCTATTGAGTGAAGAGGATCAGAGATTTTTGGCCTACATTGAGCATCTCCGTCACCATGATAGGCCCATGTTCCTTGCTATACTATGTATGTGCGTACATGACCAACAGGCAGAACAAGAACCGCACCTTGGAGCCGTAGCATTTTTAAGGGATGTTACGCAGAGTGACTTCAAGTGGGTGATTAAGACCCTGAAAAGTTTGAAAAAGAGCTATCCCTACACGGAACATCTTAATTCTGTTGTAGATTATATACGCCATGAATGGCTACATAGAGAGGGGATAACAGTATGAACACAGAATTTTTAACCCGACTGTATTGGGCATGTTCCGACCAGAACCGCCACCTAAAGGACGGTCTAAATCCGGGGAAGCTGTATGAACGCATAGAAGATACCGAAAATGCTGATCATGCATTCAGTGACAGCTTGTACGCAACTGTTTCTGAGATTAATGCGCTGAGTGAACTGGAGGATTTACACATCAACGCTTATATTGCTTATGAAAAGCAAGGCTTTATCAATGGCTTTCGTCTGGGCATGCTTCTGCGGGAGGAAATAACGATATGATCGATCCTGTAAGCCTTGCCCCTATACAAGATAGCACTGTTACTCGCTGATAAAGGAGGGAAAACCGTGAAAATCACCATTGCGTACTTACCCGATGAGGAACAGGAGGCTACCGCTAGTATGGGGGCTCTCCAGGCCCTTTACCCCGGTATTTAAGATACATAAAAGTGACCGTCACCCGCCATTTAGACATGCGTATTTGACCACTAGACGGCCCGGAAACCCGCACAGGGGCAAGGAAACGCTTGACACCCCCCCGGACTTATAATACAATTGTCCTAGAATTTGAATATGGGAGTACCGCCCAAAGCCCCATTATGGGGCAAGGGTTATCTTGTAAGGAGCATGGGAAACAGCTTAGTGGCTGTTCTCCCATGCTCTTTTTCTTCACCTTGAGGAGAAGGGCAACTAGTCCATCCGGACGTTAAACGGAGGTTATTATGAATGACCATATCAATATGAGCATCGAGCAGCCCAACAACGCCATCCCAGCGGACAATAGGGGACAGAGTGGCAAGAAGATGTTTACCCAAGACGATGTAAACCGCATCGTTTCCGAGCGGTTGGCTCGTGAGAGAGTGAAGGCCGAAGCTGAGAAAGTGCTGACAAGCCTTGCTGAGAAGGCTATTACGGAGGCCCTGACAGGCAACATGAAGGGAATGGAGTTCATCAACGACATCACCCGCGACTACTTTGTTGCTGAGATGAAAAAGGTGATCTCCGCCCCGGCGAACAAGGGTAAGGAGACAGCTTTGTTCCACGATATGATTAAAGATCGGGATAATATCTTTAAGAATCCCCAGCATGAACATATTGAGATCCCAGGCGTAACCGGAAATTGGGAAACTGGGAATTGGGATCACAGGATTTCCGCAGCCTTCGGCCTCAAAAAGTAATGGAGTAAATTTAATTGGCTATCAAGCTAACAACCAAATTTCTGCCTTATACCGATGAGCAGTTTTCTTTAGAGAGCAAAAAATCTCTACTTACAAACAATGACTTTGACTGGACGGGCGCACACACAATTAAGGTGCATAAAATCTCTACCAGCACCATGAATGATTATGACCGCACCGGCGCAAACACCGCCACCAACTGGAGCCGGTTCGGCCCCGTGGCTGATCTGGATGCCACTACTCAGGAAATGACGCTGACCAAAGACCGCAGTTTCACCTTCGCCATTGACAAACTGGACACCGACGAAACCGCCGGGCAGCTTGCCGCCCCATCCGCTCTGGCCCGCCAGAATCGGGAAGTCGTGATCCCAAAGGTGGACAGCTACGTCTACGGTGTCATGGCTGCCGGTGCTGGCACGAAGCCCGCCGCCGTGGCCCTGACTGCTGACAACATTTACACTGAGGTGTTAAAGGCCTCTGAGGCTTTGGACAATGCTATGGTGCCTGAAACTGGCCGTGTGCTGTTGATCCCGACCGCTGTCCACACTCTGTTGAAGCAGAATAGCCTTGTTACCTTCAATGGTGACATAGGTGCTGAAATGAGGGCAAAGGGTGTCATTGCCACGTTAGATGGAATGACCGTGATTCGCGTCCCGGCTGCCAGACTGCCTAAGAACTTCGGTTTCATGCTGGCCCATCCGTCCGCTTGTGTGGCCCCCACAAAGCTAGAAGACTTCCGGGTACATCAAGACCCGCCGGGCATCTCCGGCTCTCTGATCGAGGGCCGGATTGTCTACGATGCCTTTCTACTGAACAACAAGAAACTGGCCATCTACTACCAGAAGACAGCCAGCGCATAATGGACATGTTGGGGGCGTGTGGGTGAGCCATGCGCCCCTTGTCTGTGAGGTAATGCCATGCAGAAGAAACGAATGAAGCTGACTACATTCAGGGAGGTGCGCCGGGCGGTAAACAGGGTAGCCAACATGCTCCTGAACGGGGAGATTGATTCCAAGACCGCCAATGCCATCCTATATGCCTGCAACGTTAGTTTGGGTTCTATCCGAGTGGACGATCAGCAGGCTAAACTGGAGGAGTTGGAGAAAATTATAGAAGGGATAGGGAGTAAAAATGAATACAAAAATTAAACGAATTGAGACTATGATTAAGAACTATATGGAAACAAATCGAAATACCGTGTTCCTATTAGAGAACGTGGATACCTTTACAACGGAGAAAATCCCCATAGACTACCTAATAGAGCATGGTACCAAAACCCCAAAGGGACGCATTGTACCCTATGCACATGATACTGAGGGTATTGATGCCCTGAGCATGTCTTTATACCAGTTTATCAACGAAAGCATTTGGAATGGCGGCTTGCAGGGTTTTGGGGATAGCCTGGAGGGTGATAAGGAATGAGTATCTTGACCATTGATGGCATAGGCTACGACGGTATAGGAATTGAAAGGCTTACCCGCTCCGCTTCATTGCAGGATGGTAAAAATGCCGATACTATGATATCCGGTGATTACATCCGAGACTTACAAGGCACTTTCTACGATTATACTATGATCATCACCGGGCTGGAGACTGGCTCCAGAGACTATGATAATCTGTATTGTGTGCTTACCGCTCCAGTGAACAGCCATACCGTTGTGTTGCCTTACGGACAATCCACCATCACGCTAGAGGTGTATATTGACAATATGGAGGACGCGCTTCTAGCTATGTCGGATATTAAAAACTGGTGGGGGAGCCTGACAGTTAAATTAAATTCAGTGCAGGCAAAACGGGTGCCGGAGGCGGAATAATGCAGCACCAGAAGATTGAACGTAACATAACAGAACTCCGCGCCCGCCCCCTGGCACTACTGTCCCGCATACCAGAGGGGAAGGAGCACTCCATGACTGTGAGAGAATGTATTAGTAGTAGAAGCAGCTATATCCGTGTTATAGCAGATGATCTAGATGCACTTTTGGCAGGGTGCTTGGAGAAGGAGATTATAGCAACGACCAAACAACGACCATATGCAAGAATAAATCCCCTAGAACCTTTGCAGCTCTAGGGGTTTTTCTGGTGGACGATACAGGACTTGAACCTGTGACCTCCCGCACGTCAAGCGGATGCTCATACCAGCTGAGCTAATCGTCCATTTTATTTCAATGCTTCACTGGTACGGCTAATATTATAATCATAAAACATAATACTTGTCAAGTATTTTTCTAAATGATATACTGTTTTCCGTTAAAACAGATTTATTAATAACTAGGGAGTGAGTACAATTCAGACCGCCCTCATCACCGGTGCCTCAAGAGGCATTGGTGCAGCCACCGCCCGGTTACTAGCCCAGCGTGGCTATGCGGTGGCGGTAAACTATTGTCAGTCCGGAGAGCAAGCACTGGCACTGGTGGAGGAACTGACCAAAAATGGTCATACTGCCATCGCGATTCAAGCTGATGTTTCTAATCTCGCTCAAGTAGAGCGGATGATTCACAATGTATTAGATGAATTTTGTCAACTTGACATTTTAGTGTGTAACGCAGGCATTGCAAAAAGTGGACTTTTGAGCGATTTCACTCAGGATCAATGGCATCAAATCTTTGCAGTAAATGTAGACGGCGTATTCCACGCGGTACGCGCCGCCCTTCCTTATTTCATCCACCAAAAGTCAGGGCGTATTGTGACTGTGTCCTCCATGTGGGGACAAGTGGGAGCCTCCTGCGAAGTCGCCTATTCTGCATCCAAGGCCGCGATTATTGGATTAACCAAGGCTTTAGCTAAAGAGTTAGCTCCCTCTGGAATTACAGTAAACTGCGTTGCCCCAGGGCCCATTAACACCGAGATGAATGCCAAATATTCTCAGCAAGATCTAGCTGCCTTAGCTGAAGAAACTCCTCTGGGTCGTCTTGGTACCCCGGAGGAGGTGGCAGCTGCCATTGCTTTTCTTGCCTGTGAGGAAGGAAGCTTTTTCACCGGTCAAGTATTGTCTCCCAACGGCGGATTTGTGATTTGATTGATTACATTTGGACAATCAGTACACAACGCTCACAGAACAGACATGGTCGTTGTGCAGTTTTTTGGTTGACATTTTTCCAAACGAAAGATATAATTGTCAACAGCCTTGTAAGGAGGGTTAATCGAAAATGAAATTGAAAAAGTTTTTTGCATTTACTTTATGTAGCGCGCTAAGCTTAAGCCTGCTCAGTGCCTGCGGTAGTCCCGACAACTCCGGCAGTTCCCCTTCTCCTACTACCGACCAGCCCAGCTCTCCTGAAGCCTCAACCACCGGTATGTTTAAGATTGGTGGCGTAGGTCCCTTGACCGGTGACGCGGCCATTTACGGTAACGCAGCTAAGCAAGGTGCGGAGATTGCGGTGGAAGAGATCAACGCCCTGGGTGGCATTCAGTTTGACCTGAGCTATGAGGACGATGCCCACGATGCAGAGAAGTCGGTTTATGCCTACAGCGCCCTAAAGGACTGGGGAGTACAGATCTTCCTTGGCTCGGTGACCTCTACCCCTGGTGCTGCTACCGCTGCTGAGAGCAACGCCGATCACATCTTCTATCTGACCCCTTCCGCCTCCTCCACCGATGTGTTGGGCGGCATAGCCAATCCTCTCACCGGAACTGTGGATATTCCCCGTAGGGACAATGTGTTCCAAATGTGCTTTATGGATCCCAACCAGGGGGCCTATTCTGCTCAGTATATCAACGAAAAGTCCCTTGGCTCTAAAGTTGCTATTATCTATAAGAATGATGATGTATATTCCACCGGAATCTACAACAGCTTTAAGTCCAAGGCTGACGAGTTGGGCTTAGAGATTGTCTCGACTACCACCTTTACCACCGATAGCCAAACCGACTTTTCTGTTCAGATTGCCGATGCCAAGGACAAAGGCGCCGATCTGGTATTCCTGCCCATGTACTATGACGCAGCTTCGCTGATCCTTACCCAGGCCAATGCCGTGGGCTATGCTCCCAAATTCTTTGGGGTAGATGGTATGGACGGCATCCTGTCCGTGAAGGGCTTTGATACCGCTCTGGCAGAGGGTGTAATGCTCCTTACTCCTTTCAATGCCGACGCTGAGGACGAAGCTACCCAGAACTTTGTCACCAAGTATCAGACTAAGTATGGAGAAGTACCCAATCAGTTTGCCGCCGATGGCTATGACTGTATTTACGCCATCCACCAGGCTCTGGTAGCCGGCAACGCTACCCCTGATATGAGCGCCAGCCAGCTGTGCGATCTTCTCATCAATCAGTTCACCGCCGACGGTTTCACGTTCAGTGGTTTAACTGGAGAGAACATGACCTGGGATCAGACCGGTGCAGTCTCTAAATCCCCAAGGGGTATGGTAATTGAAGGCGGCGTTTACGTTGGCATGGACTAAGGCATTAAAAAGTCCGCTTGATTTTCCTTTCTACTTGATTTTATTTGCCCTTTTGTGAAGTTCCAAAGAGGGCTGCCAATCCTGGCAGCCCTCTTACTTCTATTTCCTAGCTTTACAACGATTTGGTAAAACTAAACGGGTTTTTCCGAAACAGGCCGGCTTCAACCCGGCCTGCTCCAGATGGATCCGTGCCCCTGAAAGAAAAAGAGGTGTATATTATGCTGGCTTTCCTAAACCACTTAATCAATGGCATTAGTCTGGGCAGCGTGTATGCCATCATCGCCCTAGGCTATACCATGGTATACGGCATTGCCAAAATGCTCAATTTTGCCCATGGCGATGTCATCATGGTAGGCGCATACATCTGCTTCTTTGCAGTATCATCTTTCAGCCTTCCCCCTCTCCTCGGTGTGCTGCTGGCCATGGTAGTGTGCACTATGCTTGGCATGTTCATCGAGCGCCTAGCCTATAAGCCCCTACGTCAGGCCCCTTCCCTTGCCGTACTGATCACCGCTATCGGGGTGAGCTACTTTTTGCAAAATGCAGCCCAGCTCCTTTGGGGCTCCAACAACAAAATGTTTCCTACCTTTTTCACCCTCAAAGATGGTGCCGGCTTGGCTAAAACCGGCTTTTCTCTGTTTGATGGGCGGCTGAACATCTCCTACGTGGCCCTGGTTACTATATTGGCATGCATTATCATTATGGTGGTTCTCACCCTGTTTACCAGTAAGACTAAGCTGGGCAAGGCCATGCGGGCCTGCTCGGAGGATAAAGGTGCAGCCCAGCTTATGGGTATCAACGTGAACACCACTATCTCATTGACTTTTGCCATCGGTTCTGCCCTGGCGGCGGTAGCTGGCGTGCTGCTATGCTCTGCCTATCCCAAGCTGGTTCCCACCACTGGTTCCATGCCTGGCATCAAAGCCTTCACCGCCGCTGTATTTGGTGGCATCGGCTCTGTTCCTGGGGCCCTTCTGGGAGGAATTTTGCTGGGGGTCATCGAAATTTTAGCCAAGGCATATATTTCAACCCAGCTATCTGATGCCATTGTCTTCGCCGTACTTATTATTGTCCTGCTGGTACGTCCCACTGGTCTGCTTGGCAAGCAGATCCGCGAGAAAGTGTAAGGTAGAACTATGAATAAACTATGCATTAATAAGACCTCCCGTGTCAGTTTCCTTACCTACGGCATGGTGATCGTCACCTTCAGCATTCTCCAGCTCCTGGGCAGTAATATCTTTAAGGATGGAGGAGTCCTTACCTCCACCTTGAAGAGCCAGCTGGTCCCCATCTGTGCCTATGTGGTCATGGCCCTCTCCCTTAATCTCACCGTGGGTGTACTGGGTGAGCTCTCTTTGGGGCATGCTGGCTTCATGAGTGTGGGAGCCTTTGCCGGCACCGTAGCTGCTACCGCCCTTCAGTCTACTGTTCCCTTCGATGGGTTACGCCTTGTGGTAGCTATGATGATTGGTGCAGCCTTTGCCGGTATGGCTGGTGTACTCATCGGTATCCCGGTGCTCCGCCTTAATGGCGACTATCTCGCTATTGTTACCTTAGCCTTTGGAGAAATTATTAAATCCATTATTAACAATCTCTATATTGGTATGGATGCCAACGGTCTGCACGCCTCCTTTTTAAACAACTCCATTGCTCTAGGGGAGGGAGGGCGAATGATCCTCAGCGGACCAATGGGGATTCCCGGTATTACTAAAATATCCACCTTTCCCGCCGGCTTTTTTCTAGTTATGGTCACCTTGTTCATTATTTTCAACCTGGTCAATAGCCGTTCCGGCCGGGCTATTATGGCCCTACGGGACAACCGCATCGCTGCTGAAAGCGTTGGTGTCAACGTTACCAAATACAAGCTTATGGCCTTTGTCACCTCCGCAGCCTTAGCGGGGGCTGCAGGAACCCTGTTTGCCCAGGGACAAAACACCATGATCGCCAGCAAGTTTGATTTTAATACCTCCATTCTCATCCTGGTATTTGTAGTGCTAGGGGGGCTTGGTCGCATGTGGGGTTCTATCATCGCCGCCGCCGCTCTGACCATCCTGCCCGAAGCCCTGCGCCAGTTTTCTGACTACCGCATACTGGTTTACGCCATCGTGCTTATTTTGGTGATGCTGGCCACCAATAACCCCACCTTTAAAAACCTCTTTAGCCGCCTGTTTCGACGGAGCCATGAAAACGGGGAGAAAGGAGGTGTGCGCTGATGAACATGCCTAAAAATGAACCCACCAGGCTGGTTCCTGTTCCCAGCAGCAATATGATTCCTGAGCGGGATATGGATAAATCCCCTATTTTAGAGTGCCGCCATCTAGGCATCGACTTTGGTGGTCTTACCGCTGTCAATGAGTTTGACATGGCCATTGGTCGAACTGAGATTGCCGGCCTCATCGGTCCCAACGGCGCAGGGAAAACCACTGTATTTAACCTGCTGACTAAGGTCTACCAGCCCACTCGGGGCACCATCCTCTTAGATGGTGTGGATACCAACAGCATGAATACCGTCCAGGTGAACAAGGCTGGTATCGCCCGCACCTTCCAAAATATTCGGTTATTTTCCAACCTGTCTGTTGAAGACAACGTGAAGCTGGGTCTTCATAACCACATTAAATATGGAATGTTTCAAGGTATTTTCCGGTCGCCAGGCTACTGGAAGGAAGAAAAGATTGCCCACGAGCGTGCCCTCGAGCTGCTCTCCCTCTTTGACATGCAGGACTTAGCTGGTGCCAAAGCCGGTGCCCTGCCCTACGGTGCTCAGCGACGGCTGGAGATCGTCCGTGCCTTAGCTACCAACCCCTCCCTCCTACTTCTGGATGAGCCGGCTGCGGGCATGAACCCCTCCGAAACTGCCGAACTTATGGAAAATATCGTGAAAATTCGGGATACCTTTCAGATTGCCGTCCTCCTGATTGAGCATGACATGAACCTGGTTATGGGCATTTGCGAGGGCATTTGCGTGCTCAACTTTGGCCAGATCATCGCCAAGGGTTCCCCTGACGATATTAAAAACAATTCCACCGTTATCGAGGCGTATCTCGGCAAAAAGGGGGAAGACTGATTATGGCACTATTGAATGTAGAAAATATTAACGTCTACTATGGCGCTA
Organism: Oscillospiraceae bacterium; assembly: GCA_045543215.1. GTDB lineage: Bacteria > Bacillota > Clostridia > Oscillospirales > Oscillospiraceae > DXYV01. The sequence continues at coordinate 25,324 of JAZQMD010000133.1, read as the reverse complement.
TTCATGCCATTAAAAACGTCTCCTTTCAGGTCAATGAGGGGGAAGTCGTCACCCTCATCGGAGCCAACGGCGCCGGCAAATCCACAACCCTTCAAACCATTTCCGGGTTGCTGCGCTCAAAGACCGGTTCTATCACCTTTATGAATCGGAACATCTCTAATATTCCAGCCGATAAACTGGTGTCCTACGGCCTTGCCCAAGTACCCGAAGGGCGGCGGATTTTTCTGCAGATGACTGTAGAGGAAAATCTTGAAATGGGTGCCTACACTCAGCCCAACAATACTCTGTCCCCCGGCCTGGAGCGGGTGTATCAGCAGTTTCCCCGCTTGCTAGAGCGACGCCGTCAGGTCGCCGGTACCCTCTCTGGTGGTGAACAGCAGATGCTGGCCATGGGCCGAGCCCTCATGTCCAATCCCAAGCTGCTTATGCTGGATGAGCCTTCCATGGGCTTGGCACCTATCTTAGTTGAGCAAATCTTTGAAATTATCAGGGAATTACATCAGGCGGGCACTACCATCCTACTGGTGGAGCAAAATGCTCAGATGGCTCTGTCGGTAGCTGACCGGGGCTATGTTCTAGAGACCGGCCGGATTGTCACTACCGGCAGCGGCACTCAGTTACTTAATGATGATGCAGTAAAAAAAGCCTATCTGGGCGGTTAACCCATCGTTATAGAAAGTTTTAGCTGGGATCCCCGGTTCGCAAAGCCGGGGATTTCCTCTGAAATAATTTGTATGACTGGTATTATATTTGGTGGTTTTTCTTTCTAAAAAATAATGGACATAAAGACATAGAAATTTATACAAACTTCCTCTTGACAGGTATGTATTTCCGAGTTATATTCATACTAATCCTATATGAATTAGAGAAAATACGAAGGGAGCATGAAAATGTCTCGTTTTGTTTATGCTGATCACGCGGCCACTACGGCCCTTTCCCCAGCTGCATTGGAGGCTATGCTGCCTCTCCTGTCGGAGAAATATGGAAACCCCTCCAGCCTTTACTCCTTTGGGCAGAAAGCGAAGGAGACTCTGGAAAAGGCCCGTAAGCAAATAGCCAATGTCCTCAACGCTCTGCCAGAGGAGATTTATTTTACCTCTGGCGGTACCGAGAGTGATAACTGGGCCATTCGCGGCGTAGCCGAAGCAAGGAAGAACAAAGGCCGTCATTTGATTACCTCTGCAGTTGAGCATCACGCGGTGCTCCATATTGCTCAGTTTTTGGAAAAACAAGGCTGGGAAGTGACCTATCTGCCTGTGGACGAACATGGCTTGGTCTCTCCCTCCGACCTACAAGCCGCCCTACGGCCAGATACCGTACTTGTCTCTATTATGGCAGCCAATAATGAGGTAGGTACCATTCAGCCTATTCAGCAACTGGCTACTATCGCCCATGAAGGAGGGGCGCTGTTCCATACGGACGCAGTTCAAGCTGTTGGCCATATTCCTGTAGACGTGGCCCAATGGGGGGTGGATCTCCTCTCCCTGTCTGCTCACAAATTTGGTGGTCCCAAAGGAGTAGGGGCCCTCTATATCAAAAAGGCCACTCCCATAGCTACCCTGATTCAGGGGGGGGGCCAGGAACGCACCCGCCGATCAGGTACAGAGAATGTGTCCGGGATTGTTGGTATGGCCGCTGCTCTTACCCACGCAGCGGACCATATGGAAGAAACATCCAATCGCCTGATTGCTCTTAGAGAGCGTCTTGTAAAAGGCCTGTCCTCCATTCCCTATTCCCGCCTCACCGGACATCCCACTCAGCGCCTACCCGGCGTTGCATCTATGATCTTTGAATGCATTGAAGGTGAGTCTCTTCTTCTCCGGTTGGATGCTATGGGTATTTGCTCCTCTACCGGCTCTGCCTGTTCTTCCAATTCATTAGCCCCTTCACATGTACTGATGGCGATGGGACTTCCTCATGAGATCGTTCATGGATCTTTACGTCTATCTCTAGGCGATGAAAATACCGAGGCCGATGTTGACTACCTTATTGAAAGTGTTACCAAGGTTGTGGCAGATCTTCGGAAATTTTCTCCTCTTTGGCCTCCTTCCGAATCCGTCTAATTCCAATTTTTAATTTATCATATGATTTTGAAAGGAAGTTATCTTCATGTTATACAGCGATAAAGTTATGGATCACTTTTCTAATCCTCGTAACGTAGGGGAGGTAGAAAACGCCAATGCCGTTGGTCAGGTAGGCAATGCGGTCTGCGGCGATATTATGAAAATGAGCATGCGGATTGAAAATGATATTATTCAAGACGTAAAATTTAAGACTTTTGGATGCGGCTCTGCCATCGCTACCTCTTCCATGGCTACTGAGATGGTGATGGGCAAGTCCATTACCGAAGCCCTATCCTTGACTAATAAGGCCGTGACTGAGGCATTGGATGGCCTTCCCTCCCAGAAGATACACTGTTCTGTACTGGCGGAAGAGGCGATCAAGGCCACTCTGGCTGACTACTACACCCGCCAGGGTATCGATCCTGTCCCCATTGTAGGATGTACGGCTGAGGACTGTTCCAGCTGTCACCACCATCATTAAACTTGCTTCCCCGTCCCTTTTTAAGGGGCGGGGATTTTTACCTTCAGCCCTTATCCCTTGACTTTACAGGCTTTTTGACATAAAATATGATATAAATTCACTGACATATGTTCAGTATATACCCAACCGACGGCAAAGGAGTTTCCGCCCTGTGATTGAACTTCGAGAATTGACCAAAACCTTTCAGGTTAATGGTAGCCCCTTTACCGCCCTGGAACAGGTGAACCTTACCATTCAGGACGGCGACATTTACGGCATCATTGGCATGAGCGGCGCTGGTAAATCCACCCTGGTACGCTGTATTAACCTGTTGGAACGGCCCACCTCTGGCCAGGTTCTCATCGACGGAGAGGATCTAACCGCCATGAGTGAGAAGCAGCTGCGCCATAAGCGTCGGGAGATCAGTATGATTTTTCAACAGTTTAACCTTCTTATGCAGCGTACCTGCTTGAAAAATATTTGCTTTCCTATGGAGATTGCAGGAAAAAATAAGGAAGAGGCCAGGCAGCGGGCTCTTGAACTTTTGGACACCGTTGGCCTACCTGATAAAGCAGAGGCCTATCCCGCTCAGCTTTCCGGAGGGCAAAAACAACGTATCGCCATTGCCCGTGCCCTGGCCTCCGACCCTAAGGTTCTCATGTGCGATGAGGCTACCTCCGCCCTGGATCCCACCACTACCCGCTCTATCCTCCGGCTTATCCAGAACATTAACAAGCGCCTTGGTATCACCGTCATTATCATAACCCATGAAATGAGCGTTATCGAGGAAATTTGTTCTCATGTGGCAATCCTAGACGGTGGCCGTGTCGTCGAGGCCGGCACTGTTGAGGAGATATTTTCCAATCCGAAAACCAAGGCCGGTCGAAAGCTAGTCTATCCTGATGGAGTGGTTATCGATCATCTCAAAACTGCCCGGGTTGTCCGGGTAGCTTTTAACGGCGGCACCGCCTATGACCCACTGGTGGCCTCACTAGCCATTGACTGTGGTGTACAGGTAAATATTCTTGGTGCAGATACCCATAACGTAGGTGGCAAGGCCTTCGGCACCATGCTGCTGGGCCTGCCTGAAAACCCAGAGCAGGCAGGTAAGGCCTTGGCCTACATCAAAAATCAGCCCAATGTAACGGTGGAGGAGGTCCCCAATTATCATGTTTGACTTTTTCACCAATCCCACCGAGATGTCCGAGCAGTTAAGTATTTTAGCCGAAAGCCTTCCCATAGGGATCTGGGAAACTATCTATTCCACCCTCCTATCCACTGCCCTGGCTTATATCATCGGGCTTCCCTTTGGGGTTATCCTGGTCACGGGTGAGCCTGGCGGGGTTTCTCCTCTCCCAAGTGGGCTGATGAAAGGACTAAATGTTATCATTAATATCTTACGCTCGGTTCCCTTCCTTATTTTAATGATGATGGTCATCCCACTCTCCCGCCTCATTATTGGTACCAGCGTCGGTACTTTAGCGCTGGTAGTCCCCCTGGTTATTGCCGCCTCACCCTTTGTCGCCCGACTGGTAGAGGCTTCCCTACGGGAGGCTGACCTGGGCATCATTGAAGCTGCCCAGGCTATGGGCTGTTCTCCTCTCCAGATCATTTGGAAGGTCCTTTTACCTGAGTGTCTCCCCTCTCTGATTACAGGCTTTACTACCGCCTTTATTACCATTTTAAGTTATGGGGCAATGGCAGGCATCATCGGAGGCGGTGGTCTGGGTGCTATCGCCATAAACTACGGCTACTACCGCAAAAAGCATCTTGTTATGTGCATCGCGGTTATCGTTCTGGTGATCCTAGTACAGGTATTTCAGAGTATTGGCAGTCACTTGGCCTTATCTCTGGACAGGCGTATCTCCCGAAAGGGAAAAAAATCACTTACCAAGAATACCTAATGAAAAAAGCGGCCTCTCACAATTTCCAACCATTGTATAGGGCGGAAAGGGAGTAATTCCTTTCCGCCCCTCCTTTTGTATAAATTACAGCATTGACAGAAAGGCTCTGCCGAGTTATAGTAAATGCACTCCAAGCGCAGCGGAATATTATAGAGATCTGTTTTGGCAAAACTCTAACAATAATTTTTACAGAAAGGTAATGAAAAGAAGTATAAGCATATGTCCCAGGCCGCTCCAAAAGATAGAAATAATTGAGAAAGGCTGCACTGAATATGGCCTTGGAACTGTTTGCTGTCCAAATGCCAAACAGCATTTATATGTTACAATGAAAATACCCCTACATAAGCAAGAGTATTGGGCAAGAAGTTCTTGTCTCGCATTTTGTAAGGCCCAGGCAGTGAAGCTTGGATTAAGCAAGGTTATACCAGGAAGTAACAAGCTCTTGTCCTTGATGTTGCAAAGAAATTTTGCACGCAAGGGCGTTTTTTCTTGTATCATTCCGTTTGCTGGGCCACAAACATTAAAAGGAGAGAATTACAATGAAACTAAGAAAAATCGTCGGCCTCGCCCTAGTAGGAGTCCTATCTCTAAGCCTTTTGGCTGGCTGTGGCCGCCAAAAAGAGACTCTCACTGTGGGTGCCACCCCAGCCCCCCACGCTGAAATCCTAGAGGTTGCCAAAGAGATTCTGGCCAAGGAGGGCATTACCCTGGAAATTGAGCAGTTTACTGACTATGTCATGCCCAACACTTCCACCGAGGATGGTTCTATTGATGCCAACTACTTTCAGCATATTACCTATTTGAACGACTTTAACCAACAGAACAGCACCCATCTAGTAAGTGTGGCCTCCATCCACTATGAGCCATTTGGTATCTACGCCGGAAAGAGCAACTCTTTGGCTGACCTGGTCGATGGTGCTCAGGTGGGTGTGCCCAATGATGCCACCAACGAGGCCCGTGCCTTGCTTTTGCTGGAACAGGAGGGACTCATCACCCTGAAGGAGGGTGTTGGTATCAATGCCACTAAGCTTGATATCGTAGACAATCCTAAAAACCTGGATATTATAGAAATGGAGGCCGCCCAGCTTCCTGTCCGCCTCGCTGATCTGGACGTAGCGGTTATCAACGGCAACTACGCCATTGATGCCGGTCTGAAGGTAGCTGACGCTTTGGCCGTAGAAGCTGCCGATGGTACTGCAGCCGAGGCGTACGCCAACGTACTGTGTGTCAAGGAAGGCAATGAGAATAGTGAAAGTATAAAAGCTCTGGTAGAAGCCCTTAAGTCTGACCAGGTTAAGACTTTTATTGAAGAGAACTACGGCGGCTCGGTAGTCCCCTTATTCTAATCTCTTTTAAATGGCAAATACGATTATAAAGTCCGCCCTTTCACCTGGAAGGGCGGACTACACTTTTATGATGTATTCATAAGTTTTCTTTTTTACAGCTCTACCATCACCCCACCCATGGGAGGCAAAGTGAAAATATACCGCCCCTTCCCTAAAGCAGGTCTGCAGCATCCTTCTCCCATCAGAAAGCTGGGATGATGTCTAGCAGTAAGAGAGAAAGAGGCTGGTACACTGCTGTTATTTGCACCTATCAGCAGAGTACACCCCTCCAGACTCCGGGTGAATGCCAGTAAAGGCCCCTTAGCCACCACATAATGGACATCCCCCCGGCGTAGGGGAGGGTAGTCTTTGCGCAGCTTCCCCAGAGCAGCCACATAATCCCTCAGATCGGTATCCTCATTCCCCCAGGGGTAGGTTCGGCGGTTAAAAGGATCTTCCCAGCCCTCCATTCCAACCTCATCTCCATAGTACACCGTGGGTGATCCAGGAAAGCCAAACAAAACCAGCAGTCCCAGGCGCAGCCGGGCCAGCCCCAAATGTCGCTGCTCCGGTGATAATAGACTTTTTGCCTTTTCTTCCTTGGAACCCTCCCCCCCTACACCGCCACTTCCCAAAAGAGTTAGAATACGTGGCGTGTCATGGGTACCTAGAGAGTTCATAGCTGAGTAAAAGGCAAATGGAGGATAATTTTCCCGGATGGTCTCCATATCCTCATAAAACCGTCTCCCATCCCCGCCCATCAGCCAGGACAAGAGGGCATTGCGCAGCGGGTAATTCATCAGGCCATCACAGTGTCCTCCCAAGATGTGCTTGCGCCGCTTGCCATAAGCAATCTTATTGGAGCCATCCTCCCATACCTCGCCGATAACCATTCCATCAACCTTTTCGGCTCGCACCGCCTGGTGGAGCGCACGGACAAAGGAATCAGGCAACTCATCAGCCACGTCTAACCGCCAGCCATCCGCCCCGGCCCGCAACCAACGACGAACAATCCCATCCCGCCCGGTAATGTAGTCCACATAGTCCGGCCGACTCTCCTCTACGGCGGGAAGGGAGTATATCCCCCACCAGGCATCATAACGGTCGGGCCAGTGGTGAAAGGAAAACCAGGGATAGTAAGGGGACTGCTGAGAGCGGGCAGCTCCACCCTCTCCATATTCCCCAGTTCCATTGAAGTATTTGGATACATAGCCCACATGGTTGAATACCCCGTCCAGTATCACCCGAATTCCTCGTCTATGAGCCTGACTGCATAGATCGGAAAAATTTGCATTGCTCCCCAGCATGGGATCTATCTTCTCATAATCCCCTGTACCATAGCGGTGGTTCTCTGCCCCCTCAAAAATGGGGTTAAAATATAGCGTCTCCACACCCAAAGATTGAAGGTAGTCCAGCTTGGAAATCACACCCGCCAGACTTCCACCAAAAAAATCCCGGTTTCGTATCTCCCCCTTACAGTCAGGACGAAACTCCGGCTCCTCACCCCATTCATGGTGAACCATACGCCCGCCTACCATCCCAGTGGGATCTGGAATGGCCAGACGGCAAAACCGGTCCGGGAAAATTTGATAGGTAAATCCTTCCCCAAACCAAGTGGGAACAGTCTCTTTATCATCATAGACCGTAAGCTGATAGACCTCGGATTCCTCCTTTCTCCCGTCCAGTCCTTCCAACACAAAATGATACCAAACCAGACCAACATAGTTCCCTACACTCATGGTACAGGAAAACTTATCCCGCCCTAGGCTGCTCCCCGTCCAGGACATGGGGATTTCCAGAGTATGTTCCTCCTCTTCAAAAAAAGCCGTTAACCTCCCCCTGGAAAAGCCAGCGCTACGAAGAGGGCGAAGAATAAAAGACACAGAGCTTTCCGCAGGCACAGCGCCCCATGGTATCTTGTAGTACTCTGACTTAGAATTGTATGTGGCAAGGTCGAACATAAAGCTCACCTCTGAAGAATATTTTCTCCGCTCACCACGGAAAGGCTCTCTTCCGCCGTAAAATAAAATTGGAGGATTTCAGCTGCCAGGGAGGCAAGGCTAGCGCCTGAGCTCCCCTTCTCCACCACAATACACAGCGCAATCTGAGGATCATCATAAGGAGCAAAACACACGAACGTCGCATTTGTAGAGGTATTATTATTCACCTGGGCAGTACCCGTCTTAGCCCCTGCCCGAACAGGAAGTGCGTTGAAATAGGGGGCAATGGAGCTGGTCTGTGTCACCAGGTACATGCCGTACTTCAAGGCCTCCAAATTCTCCGGCTCAATGTCAATTTTATCCAGAATGGTTGGTTCGTACTCGTAAACCATCTCCCCATAATCGGCAGATTTGACACTTTTGAGCAGATGGGCGGCGTAGTGAGTTCCCCCGTTGACCAAAGTAGCAATATAATTGGCCAGCTGAAGGGGAGTAAACAAATTATTCTCCTGACCGATGGCAGCGGCAGTGGTAGCACCCTCATACCACTCGGTACCCAGAATATCGGAGGTAGCCGGCCCCGCCACGTACCCGGTACGCTCAGGGATTTCAATTCCAGTAGGCACGCCCAAGCCTAGTAAATTGGCGTATTCCCCCAGTTTTTCAATCCCCACACGAGCCCCTATATCATAAAAGAATACGTTGCAGGAATCTCGGATTGCATCGGATATGGTCACCAGTCCGTGGTTACCGCCATACTGGCGGTAAATCCAGCACTTTGGTGCCCAGGCCAAGTTACTGGTGTACCTGGTAAACACCCCGGTATCCTTAATTTTTGTGGAGGGGGTGATGACCCCTTCCTGAAGTCCGGCTAGGCCAGTAGCCATTTTAAAGATGGAGCCTGGCATATAGGTGCCCTGAGTAGCACGATTCACCATGGGCTTGAGCGGATCGGTTTCCAAATTCTTATAGTCTTCCGAAAAAGAAGCCAGGTTATAAGTGGGGTGAGAAGCCAGAGCCAGTACCCCACCGGTCATGTCCACCACAGCCACCGCCCCGACTGTGGGCTCCTCCAGTCCCTGAATATGCCGGGCCAGAGCCTCCTCTACCGAAGCCTGGAAGCGGCTATCCATCGTGAGTACTACATTACTTCCCGGAGCCGGCTCCTCAATCCAACTCTCACTGATAAGCTTCCCGGTGGAATCAGTCTCAATGGCCCGGGTTCCAGCTACTCCGTGGAGATACTCCTCAAACGCCTTCTCAACCCCATCCTGACCAACTCTATCATCATAGGAATAGCCCTCAATATTTCGATAACCAGGGGTAGTCTCATCCCCTTCCCACTGATCAGGACTCATGGCAGCCACCCGTCCCAGAACATGGGCGGCAGCTGTAGTGTGATATCGGCGGGTAGATACCACATCAATAGACACACCCGCCAGTTTAGCCTCTTTTACAAGCGTGATAAAGACAATATCCACATCACTGGCAAAGACATACTCGGTATAGGTAATCTCCCGTTTGCGTAGATCCAACTCATAGAGTACACCGATGAGGGCACGCTGCTCCAGCTGGGTAAGACCGGGCAGATACTCCTCCACCTTATATTTCAGACTTAACTTAACCAACAGCTCCCCGGCATTAAGATTAGGACTCCACTTATCCTGCTCTGCAAGAGGCTGCCCGGTTTCATCATCCACACCACCGGAGATCATGGTGCGGTTCCACTCGTCCCATTTATACAAGGTAGTCAGTTTGCGCAACCGGCTTACTTCCCCTTCGGTGGCCTCATCCAAGGTGTAAGTGAAGGGGATACTATGAGAGATGGGCAAGGAGTCGGTCCACTCCATCCCTTGCTCCTGACATAGTTTTATCAGAGACCATAGCGTAGCGTACCGCTCCGCCTCATCCCCCATGAGAGAAGTATTTAAGGTCACCTGATAAGCCGCCTCATTGGAAACCAGTAATCGTCCATAGCAGTCCAGAATCTCCCCTCGGGCTGTCCCCACGTTCTCAGTGCGGGCCACGGAATAGGATGCCCGGTCCAAGTATTCCTGCCCATGAACATACTGGACATCGTAGAGCACAAAAAAGAAAATGCACAGCGCACAGGTGAACACGCTTATCAGTACAGCAGTACGTACCCGTACCAGATTGCCGCTTTCCTGTTTTTCCCTCATTAGCATAACCTCTTTCCCATTCTTGTAGGATCTTCTGAAGAAGACCACCTTATGCGTAATAAATCCATCCCCAGCGGCGACAGACAAAGCGGAACATCAGATAAATAGGCCAGGCAAAAATCATACTCCACAGCAGTTCCAGTCCACCCATCTTCAGCAGGCGCATCCAGTCGGTTACTCCCAGGAGTACACACATACACACACACCAGAGCATCCGTCCCAGTAGGACCATCAGGCAGCACAGCAGATGCCCGACCAAATCCTGGCGCAGCGTATATCGGGTGATAAGCCCAGCTCCCAGTCCGGTAGCCGAGCACACAACCACCCGCCAAACACCACCGCCGGCACTCACTGTCATCAGTGCCCCGACCAAAATGCCAAAGCCCGCCCCCGCCCGAGGTCCCTCCATGGTCGCACAGGCAACCAGTGCAATGGGCAAGAGCACCGGAAACACTCCCATCAATGGAAAACGGCTGAGCACCAACTGCTCAAAAAACAAAGTTACTGCCAGGGCCGCTGTATAGGCCAACCATTGGGTCACATGGTTGCGTTTGGTCAAGGGGCTTCCTCCTCTAGCTCACTACATCAAAGTCCTTGATAACAAAGACATAGCGCAGATTATTTAAATCAGCGGCAGGGGTCACCACGGCATAGCGGGTCAAACCATCAGCTTCGGTATGAATGGACTCTACCATCCCCACCACCAACCCGGAAGGGTAGATATCCCCCAAGCCAGAGGTGGTAATCTGGTCGCCAGAGATGGGCTGGGCGTTCTCCGGCAGATAGGACAGCTTGAGCCGGTCCTCCCACATTAGGGTAAAGTCTCCTTGCAACACGGCATTGTCGTCAGTACGGGGAATGCGACCACCAATCTCTGTAGTAGGATCCACTACTGTGGAAACCACCGAATAATTAAACCCAACCTCGGTGATTACCCCCACCAAATTTCCGTAGGCATCTACTACGCAATCCCCCAAAGCCACATCCACATTGGTGCCCTTATTAATGGTCATCGTAGCGCTCCAATTGGAAGATGCTCGGATCGTAACTGCGGCATCCTCAAACTGAAAATCGGATCGCTTTTCAGCAAGACCAATCAGCTCCCTGTAAAGCTCGTTTTGCCGATTGGCATCCTCTGCCTGACGGATTGTCTTCTCCAATTCGGCCACCCGCTCCTTCAAAACAGCATTTTCCGTCATCAGTTCATCATAACGGAACGCATAATCATAGCGATCCTCTATCCAGTTGGCCGCTGCAGAGATCACGGCCCGGAAGGGAGTTCCCGCAATCCCCAGTAAATTGGACAGGGGATTGAAGCCCAGCAGGGCGGAGGCCATCCACAACAAGGCGGCACTTAAAATAGCGATCACGACTAACAAAATGCCGTTTTGACGCAAAAAATGTTTCATATCAACCTCCATGGGCTTGTAGGTGCGTAGGGCAAGGCCAGTCTTTCTCTTACAACTGTCTCCCTCCTACTCGTCCTGTTCCGTCCGGCGTCCAGCCGCCATAGCCAGGGTATCCACCCCGAAGGAGGCCAAGATTCTGGACAACCGATACACTGGCAAACCCATAACGTTAAAATAATCCCCTTCGATGTGGGAAATTAGCACAGCGCCCACGCCCTGAATACCATAAGCTCCTGCTTTATCCATGGGTTCCTCAGTTGCAATATAATCCATAATTTCTTGGGACTCCAACTCTCGGAAGGTGACGCTGGTAGCCTCATGTCCCGTGATCTTCCGAGGCCCCCGCAACACGGTCAAACCAGTATAGACCTGGTGACGGTTGCCCGATAACGCCGAAAGCATACGAAATGCATCTGTCTTATCCACAGGCTTGCCCAGCACCTCCCCCTCCAAGGAGACCACCGTGTCCGCAGCAATGATAAGCGCTTCCTCTCCCATCTGGGCACGGATAGCCATGGCCTTGCGGTGGGAGAGTTCCTCCACCAGCTGGTCGGGGGGCATATCCCGGTCAATATCCTCATCCACGTTGGGGGAGAGAATACGGTAGTCTTTTATGCCAATCTGGGCAAGGAGTTCCTTACGCCGTGGGGAAGAGGAGGCTAAGATAATCTCCATAAAATTTACTTCCTTTCTGGTAAGCTAAGCCGCTACACTCGGCCTGTGCTGCCAAAACCACCCCGGTCAGTCTCCTCCAGATAATTACAGGAAATAAATTCCAGCCTTGGCTGGTGAGCAAAAATGCGGAACTGGCAAATGCGCTCATTGATCTGGATCACGGTATCCCGGGTTGCATAGGCGGGATACATCCACTGGTCGTTGGAGCCGCAATAGGACTGATCAATAATTCCACAGGAATTGGTCTGAAGAATACCGTAATTCTTAAAGGTAGAGCTCCGAGGCACCACATGAGCCTCATACCCGTCTGGGAGCTTCATGGCCACCCCCAGGGGAATGAGGCGAAACTCCCCCGCCTTCATCTCAACCGTTTCAGCCGCTCGCAGGTCAATCCAATCGGATTTTCCGTCAATGTAGCGCAACCTATCGATCCGGTCGGTAAAATAACGGATATGGATGAATTCCATAGGTATAAGACTCCCTTTCCTTCCAGTCACTAGGACAAGCCATTTTTTCTCTACATTTCGCAGGTCCAGCCGCAAGAGTACAAAGCAGTAACTGGATCGCCAGCATTTCTTAGCCTCCCTTTTTATTTTTCAGCTTAAAGATCTCCCGCTTAGCCTCGGACAGCTCCAGCTTGAGACCGGCAGACTCATCCAGGTAATCCTTCACCTGGCGACGAAGATTTTCAGCAGTTTCCAAATCTTTAAAATGGTCATCAGCTAAATTAATAGCCGCAAGAATCACCGCGTCCAGCATGGCAGTTTTTCCATCGTTCAAGCTCTCAGATATCTTGCCATCCACGTAGGCGGCCACCTTTTCCACATACTCCTGATCCTCCATGGTCAGAAGGGTAAAACGCTGGCCGGCAATGGTGACGGTCACGCGGTTTTGCATCATGGTTTCCCCCGTTTCTGATAATTCCTTCTTTCTTCTTTGATTTAATATCATACCATAATTCATCCCAAATGGAAATGAAAATTTCTACCCCACCCTGGTAATTTTCATATTTACCTTTGTCGGATTTTCATGTTAAAATGGAGAAAGCGAAACCAGAAAGGAGACACCCCCATGCCGGCCCTCTTGCTCCAAAATGACATTTTGTCCCTTCCTGCAGAGGCTGCTGACCGTCTGCTCTCCGTCGGCAATGGAGATGCTGCCCTACTTTACCTGGGCCTACTGCGCCACAGGGAGGTAGAGCCCGCCCGAAGGGCCTTAGGCTGGACTGATCAACGCGCTGCGGCTGCCTTTCAAGAGCTGGTGCGCCATACCCTGGCCCAAGGGAGTGTCCAGGCGGTAGCCCAGCCGGAGGAGACAGAACTCCCCCCATCTTACCGCCGCGCAGATCTAATGGCCTGCCTGAGTAACGACACCAACTTTTCTGCCCTATACCAGGAGGTTATGAAGGCCCTGGGCAGACCTCTGTCAGATGCCGATCTCCAGTCCCTCTACTTGATTTATGATTACCTGGCGCTTCCAGCCGAAGTAATTTTTTTGCTCACCAAATGGTGCACCAGCCAATGTGAACACAAATACGGCCCTGGTCGTGTACCCCGCATGCCTATGATAAAGAAGGAGGCCTTTCGCTGGAAGCGGTTGGGGATAGACACCTTGAGCTCCGCTGAATCCTACATTGCCAGGCAGCAGGCCGTCCAAAGCCGGGAGGCCCAGCTCATGCCTCTACTGGGTCTGGGAGAACGATCCCCGGTGGAGAAGGAGCGCCAGTACATAGCAGGATGGGTTGACATGGGCTTTGACGATGAGACCATCCATTTGGCATATGAACGCACCCTATTCCAAAAAGGCTCCATGAATTGGTCCTATCTCAACGCCATTTTGAAACGCTGGCATGCCGCCGGGCTGCATACCGTGGATCAGGTGAAGAAAGTAGATAAGTATTCCCCTCCACCCCAGCCAAACCGAAAGGGTCGGCCTTCCCAAAAGAACTACCAGCCTACTCAGACCCGTATTGAGAAAAACGCCAATTGGCTGGATGACTTTCTGGCCCGGCAGCGCCCCCAAGAAAAGGAGAGGTAAGCCATGTCTTATGAGCCCAACATTTTACGCCGCGCTGCCTCCCGCCTGCGTGCCCGCTCGGAAGAACACATCCGACAGATCTATACCCGGCGGCGGGATGCCTATGAAAAACGCCCTCAACTGCCCGGCCTTGATGCTGCGCTTCGGGGAACCATGGCTGAAGTGGCCGAACTGGCTCTGGCCCATGATCCAAATCACGCCGCCAAACTTGAGGAGATCAAAGCCCGCAATCTAGAGCTCCAAACCAAGCGAGAGGCCTTGCTGGCCGAGCTTGGTTACGGCCCTTCCGGCCTGGACGATACCCCCCTATGCCCCCATTGCCGAGATACCGGCTGGGTGGGCGCCAGTATGTGCGCCTGCCTTCGGGTGCTATGCGTCGAGGAACAGAACAAGGAACTTTCCAAACTGCTGAACCTGGGTGAGCAATCTTTTGACAAGGCACAGCTGGATCTGTATTCCGACACACCCTGGCTGGGAGAGAACCGCAGCCCCAGAGAAAATATGCGCCGAATTATTACCGTATGTGAAGGTTACGCCCACCAATTTGATTCCTATCCACTGAAAAATCTGTTTTTTAGTGGAGGAACTGGCCTTGGTAAGACCTTTTTATCCGCCTGTATTGCAAAGGTAGTCTCCTCCTCCGGCCGTTCAGTGGTATATGACACGGCCATCAACCTCTTTGCTCAATTCGAGACACGCAAATTTTCCCGCGTGCTGGAGGATGAGCGCCAGGCCAGGGACGATACCCGCCGGTATCTCAACTGCGATCTGCTCATTTTGGATGACCTCGGCTCCGAATTTACCACTCCATTTATCCAGTCTTCGCTATATGAGTTGATAAACAGTCGATTGGTATCCGGAGGGCGCACCATTATTTCTTCCAATCTATCCATGGATGACATCCGCACCCGCTATACTCCCCAGATCTCCTCCCGCTTGGAAGGCGAGTATCAGGAACTTACCTTTTACGGCGATGATATCCGGCTAAGGCCCGATCGATAAAACCTAAAAAGAGGTGCGGCTTATCATCCGCGCCTCTTTTTCCCATTCCTACAAAAAGACAATAAATCGGCATTTTACCCTCAACATCCCCTCTTGGCAATCCCCTTTTTTCTGTGATACAATCATAAATAATCAGCCTTCAGCTTGTGAGGAAGGAGGCACACGCCTATGAAAGAACCCTCATACACCAAGGCTCCAGTACTCCGGATGTCCCTCCCCCCAGACCGCCGGGTCGTGGCGATAAGTGATATCCATGGTAACTTGGAATTTTTACAAGGCCTTCTGAAAAAAATAAATTTTACTCCTGATGATATCCTTTTCATCCTGGGGGATATTTTAGAGAAGGGAAACCGCAGTCTGGACACTCTGCGCTACCTCATGGAACTGTCCAAAACCCACACCGTTTATC
Organism: Oscillospiraceae bacterium; assembly: GCA_045543215.1. Lineage (GTDB taxonomy): Bacteria > Bacillota > Clostridia > Oscillospirales > Oscillospiraceae > DXYV01. Next base: position 9,920 of record JAZQMD010000133.1, on the reverse strand, counting down.
CCTTACGAGGCAATTGCGACCAGATTACCCTAGATTTTATGGCCCACACCGGCTGGTCTGATGACCTTTTATGGCGGGTACTCAACTGCTGGAAAGGACGCGGCTTTCTGATGCAGCTAGCTGATGAAGGCGGGCTTCCACTCCGGGGCCCAAAAGACTTTCCCGCCTTACGGGAGTTAGTACGTAACCAATTTTCTGCCGAACTATCCTATCTGGATACCATGCCTGTTGTGGTAGAGAGCGAACACTATATCCTCGTACACGGCGGTGTGCCACGGGAGGAGCGGCTGGATGACTTGGATGCCCATCTCCTCATGAAAAATGATAATTTTCTGGGACAGGGCCAGCGACTGAAGCGAAGGTTCCAAAAATGGATCGTGGTTGGTCACTGGCCCGTGACACTTTATCGGGAGCACATCCAATCCTCCAAGCCCATCATCTGCAAAGAGCAGCATGTAGTCTCCATCGACGGCGGCAACGTACTCAAGGTGGACGGCCAGCTCAACGCCCTTTTTCTCCCTCCAGACCCAGCTGAGGGAGACGGCTTTTCCTACACCGCTTACGATGGACTGCCGGTGATGACAGCCTTGGATAACCAGGAACCCTCCAACGATGCCCTGAACATTCGTTGGAGTGACAGTCAGGTGGAGCTGGTAGAGCGCGGAAAAGAACTTTCCCTATGCCGCCATGTATCCACCGGGCGCACCATGTGGATCTTGAACGATTACCTTTTTACCAAGCCAGATGGCACTCTCCACTGCGAGGACTCCACCGACTACCACCTTCCCGTCCGCACCGGGGAACGTCTGGCGGTAGTTCGCCGCACCAATCAAGGTACGCTTGCCAAGCGGGACGGAACCACTGGGTGGTATTTCGGTCGCCTGGAACCTTGTCACACCAAAAAGCAAAATTAAAATCATATAACGCACGCTGCTTCAAGCAGCGCGCGTTATATGATGAAAAAAATCAATAAAAGTCATGATACTCCGTATAAGTCATCCAGAATTTCAATTACATGGGCCACCGCGTCCTCATCACAGTGACGGACAATGCGAGGCCCCCACTCCTGTACCTCTAAGGCGCAGTTGGCGGGCGCGAAAGGAATGGCTGATACCGCCAGCATGGGAATGTCATTTTGATTGTCCCCAATACAATAGACATGGTCGGCTTTAATTCCCAGTATATCTGCTACCCTCTTGACCAAAGCCCCCTTCGTGTTACCTTTGGCTGTAAGCTCTAACAGATAGAGATTAGAAAAAATAGCCTCATACAAGTGCCCCCATCGTTCCAGGATATATGTCTGAACTTGAACCAGCAAGGGATGATCCTGCTCCAAGATTAGTTTAATCCAAGGCATGGGCATGTCCTTAATATGTTGACATACAGTATAAGGCGCATCAACCCGCTTTAAGTGTTGCCGGGAGACCTCATTGGGGTTATGGACAAATATTTTCCCCTGGTGGTAGCTTTCAAAGCCCAGTTCCGGAAAGATATCCATCACTTGGCAGATATGATCCAGGGACGCTTTAGGCAGACAGGACTGGTAAATCAGGTTATTTGCCTGAAAGTCGTAAATAAGCGATCCATTGGAGAGGATTACCGGGGCATTGAGGTGCAGATTCTCTCTCTCGATCTGTGGGAGAAACGTCTCATAAGCCCGTCCAGTGGCCACGGTGAATCGGCCACCCTCATCGATAAAGTAATCAATGGCATCCCGATTGCACCGGGAGACCTCCAATCGGCAATTATATAAAGTATCATCATAGTCGCTGACCAACAACACCCCGTCGAATTTACCCACGAGAAAAACCCCTTTTACCCAATGTCCGCCCCCGCCATATATTTCCGAAGAGACTTAATATGATATAAAGCAGCACACAAGACCACCGTAAGAACACCGGAGACCAAAACCGGGAGGTTGTATAGAAAGGAATAAACCCATTCATTGGTCATGGGCAGTCCGTAGATGTCATACATATACTCCCCCCACAAAGTAGCCCCTGTAACCCAGATGGACAAAAAACGGCCCAGACACCCCAGGGAAGTACCCAAGATGGCACCAGGCAGTCCCCTTCTCCTCCCTACTCCCGCAAGCCCCAGTAGGGTAAGGGCAATAACATAGTCTCCCAAAATGGACTGCCATCCGATGGCAATACCGCCACCCAACATAAAATCCAGCACGCCCAGGGCAAGACCGGCTAGCAGACCAGATCCTATCCCCCAACGTAGGGCATATACCGCCATCGGCACCATCATGAGGGAAACCGACCCCCCCTCCGGCATGGGCCAGAGTTTGAGAAAACCCAAAATTTCCGCCATAGCCACGAAAAGAGCTCCCTCTACCAGGCTGCGGATCGCATTGTGAAAATTTGTGTTTGTCATTACCGTTACCTCCTTCATAAAAATTCATGTACTGCGGCAAGCCACAGCAAGCACAGGATAGTCTGCACACGAATTTTATAAGTACCAGAACCAACTGCCCAATAGGAACAGGGCACTATATGTTCCTATTTTGCTGCCCTTTACATAGCATAGCAAAATACCGCAATGCAGCCAGATGCAATGCGGTACGAGGTGACGGCAAAGGCCGATCCAATAACTCGCTACGCCGGCATTACCCGGGTCAGCTTTAAGGGACACGGGCGGCTATACACCCTGATCTCAGCCGGATTTGCATCCAGCACCCCTGCTATTCTGTTTGCCTTGCGGTAATACCAGTTTACCTCCATTTATCCCCTTTTGTCAAGGCTTTCCCATTGTATCTCCTTGTCAGATCGTACAAAATTTAAATAATATTTTGGTTATAAAAAGTTGACTATCGTCAAAACATTCCCTAAAAATCGTATTTAGAAGAAAACTGGACAAGATATTACGGTGATCCAGGCAGTCGCTTTTGGGCGATAATCGGAAAAACCCTTGACGAGGCTATAAAAAACGTGTATGATAGCGTTGTAACTAATTTGTAATTATTTTGATACCGTTTGTCACCAGCTTGTCTGGTGTAGATCGAACAGTCTGGTATCTTTCAAGGAGGACTTTCGCGCATGGATGAATTGCTGCGAGGACCGCAGGATCTGGACGACCGTACTGCCCATTCAGAGTTTTCTAAGTGGAAAGATCCGCTCAATGCAGCGGCCAGTGTGCTGGGCGGCCTAAAAGAAACCTTAATGAATTGGAAAAATAAAATAGAGATTTATTGGCGTGATATAGCTTATCCTCGGCTGCAGAAGTTCCAGGCCTTTAATCGGCAGCATCCTCTCTCTCCCATGATCTATTTGTCAGTCTCCGCCGCCATCGGTATTGGAGCGGTGGTTGGCACCATGTACGACTTAAGTTATGTAGTAAGTATGGATGGTGTGGCCATCGGTGTAGTCCGTGAGCCCGCTGTGTTTGAACGGGCGGTGGAGAGTGTGGAGGCTCGGGCCAGCCGCATCCTAGGTCATGACTACAATATGGACGGCCAAGTAGAATATTTTCATGGCCTCACCGAACAAAACGGCTTTGCCACCGTTGGCCAGCTGGAGACCTATCTATTTAATCAGATTGGCGAGATCATGAAAGGCTATGTTTTGACGGTTGATGGCACTATTATTGGCGCTGCGGATACCAAAGCCGACCTGGACAATATGCTGGAGTCCATTGCCGCTCCCTATATGACTGAGCATACTGTGGAACACGGATTTGTAGAGGCGGTGAACGTCCGTAGCGACTATATTACCTCCGACTCCAATGTGGATTTGGACGGCATGTACGCCACCCTTACCGCCAACACCACTGGTGAAACCACCTACACCGTCGTTAAGGGAGACACATACAGTGAGATCGCCCATAGAAACGGTATGTCTCTGGATGAACTCATGGCTCTTAATCCCCAGGCCAGACTGGACCAGCTGATGATAGGGGATGTGCTTAACATTAAGCAGCTCATCCCTTATCTATCGGTATACACGGTTGATAACATCACCTACACCCAGGCCATTGAGTGCCCCGTGGAGTATGTGGACGATTCCTCCCTGTATGTGGGGGACAGCAGAGTAATTACTAAGGGCGTAGCCGGTGAAGCTCTCATTAACGCCAATGTAAAATACGTCAACGGTTACGAGAGTGATCGTACCATTATCAGTAGCCAGACCCTTTCTGAACCCACCGCCACCGTTATCGCTCAAGGTACTACTCCTCGACCCAAAACTGCATCCACCGGCAGTTATATTTGGCCTGCCAGCGGAAGACTTACCTCCCGGTATGGCTATCGCTCAATCTTTGGCTCTTATAGCTTCCACAGCGGCATTGATATCGCTCTATCTTATGGCGCTCCTATTAAGGCCGCTGATGGTGGCAGAGTCACTTACTCTGGCTGGATGAGCGGCTATGGATATCTGGTTATCATTACTCATGACAATGGTGAAAAGACCTATTATGGTCACAACTCCTCCCTGCTGGTTTCGGTTGGTGATCGAGTATACCAGGGCCAGGTCATTGCCAAAGCTGGCTCCACAGGACGCTCCACGGGTATCCACTGTCACTTCGAGATTCGCGTGGGCGGCTCCACCGTCAACCCCTTAAACCGTCTGCCCTGACAGGATTTTTAAAAAAGCGAACCCACGGGCTATACCCGAGGGACACTTTTTAAAGCGAGGTTTTAGTTATGAAAAGTATTTTGCTACATGCATGTTGCGCCCCCTGCTCCATTACCTGCATCGACCAGCTGCGGGAGGAAGGGATAGAACCCACCGCTTACTGGAACAATCCTAATATTCACCCTTGGACGGAGTACCGCCAACGGCGGGACACCTTGGTCGACTATGCACGGGCCATTGGAATGAAGATCATCCTGGACGGGGACTACGGTATCCGCCCGTTTACCGCCGCAGTGGCCGGCGATCCTGACAATCGCTGCACCTGGTGCTATACTGCACGCTTAGAAGCCACTGCCCGCTATGCTGCTGAGCATGACTTTTCCTCCTTCACTACTACTCTCCTGGTCAGCCCTTACCAAAACCGGGAGCTTCTCCTGTCCACAGGCTTTGCCATGGGAGAAAAGCATGGGGTAGAGTTTCTCCCTTATGATTTCCGCCCCCGCTTTCGAGAGGGGCAAGACCGTGCCAGGGAACTAGGGCTATATATGCAAAAATACTGCGGCTGCATTTACAGCGAAGAGGATCGGTATCGAGGTGCGAAAAAGAGAAAAAAAGCAGTTGCCGCTGCCGCAACAACCTAATGTTTAAAAAACCGTCCGGCTAAACCGGACGGTTTTTTATTCCTACCTTTTTTATCACCATCATTATTGTTGCACTAGGCTTTTATTAATAAGCAACGCCCCAATAAATCATGAACCTGGCCGGCTTTGTACAGCATACGCAGGTATCTCCTAAATGCTCCTGTTCAAAGGGTATGCAGCGAGAGGTCACACCTGCCAACTCCTTCATCTTAAGCTCACATGCCTCGTCTCCGCACCACATGGTCTTGGCAAAGCCGCCGCCGTTGTCTATAAGAGCCTTGACCTCTTCGACCTTGGAGCAGGTGACAGTATGGCTATCCAAATTTTTCTTAGCTTTAGCATACAAGCTGGCCTGAACCATCTCTAGCAGTTCTTTTGCCCTGATCTCCAGTTCATCCAGAGAAACAAAAATCTTTTCCCGGTTGTCCCGGCGTACCATGACACACTGACCAATTTCCATGTCCTTTGGACCGATCTCCAGCCGAAGAGGAACCCCTTTCATCTCATACTCGGCAAACTTCCAACCGGGGGAGTTATCAGAGAAATCTCCTTGCACCCGTATGCCGGCTTCCTTCAGTCTGCCCACCAGCTCCTGGGCTTTCTGTGTAACCCCAGGTTTGTGAGCGGCGATGGGGAGCACCACCACCTGGATTGGAGCGATTCGAGGTGGAATTACTAAGCCGTTGTTATCCCCATGGGTCATGATAAGTCCACCAATGATACGGGTAGACAACCCCCAGGAAGTCTCAAATGGGGCGGTAAGCCGGTTATTTTTATCGCTGAAGGCAATGCCGAAGGCCTTGGCAAACCCATCTCCGAAATAATGGGAGGTCGCTGCTTGTAGTGCCTTGCGGTCGTGCATCATGCATTCAATGGTGTAAGTAGATTCCGCACCGGCAAATTTCTCTTTTTCAGTCTTTTTCCCCCGTACTACGGGCATGGCCAACATCTGCTCACAGAAAGAGGCATAGCATTCCAACTGTTGCTCCGTTTCAGTCACAGCTTCCTCCGCCGTAGCGTGGAGGGTATGGCCTTCCTGCCACAAAAACTCCCGGTGGCGTAGGAAAGGGCGGGAGGTCTTTTCCCACCGCAGCACCGAGCACCATTGGTTATACAACAAAGGCAGATCACGCCAGGAGTGGACAATATCTGCCCAGTGATCACAGAACAATGTCTCAGAGGTGGGGCGAATGCACAGTTTCTCCTCCAATTCCTCACTGCCGCCATGGGTAACCCAGCCGCACTCAGGGGCAAAGCCTTCCACATGATCCTTCTCCTTTTGAAGAAGGGACTCAGGGATAAGCATAGGCATGGACACGTTCACATGCCCCGTCTCCTTAAAGCAATGATCCAGCTCACGCTGAATATTTTCCCAAATAGCATAGCCATAAGGCCTGAGGATGAACATACCTTTGGTTCTGGTATAGCCAATAAGCTCCGCTTTGGTGCACACGTCTGTATACCACTGAGTAAAGTCAGCCTCCATATCGGTGATAGCACTGACCTGTTTCTTGTTTTCCTGAGCCATAATATTTCAATCCTTCAATCTGGTTTTGTCTGTCCCTTGACAAGAGGATACCTTGTTAATTTTTATTTTATGGCGAACAAAGCCAAAAGTCAAGTGCCCGACGGGAGGTCCCTTTTTCTTAAAGCATTAAAATAAACGTATCTAAAATTTATCCACTTAATTTACATGAAAAGGTGACCACCTAATTAAAATTATTTTAAATAAGCGCTCCAGTTCGACAAAGGAACTGGAGCCATGAATCATGAATACCGATGTCTTTTCTTTCTGTGAGAGTAGCAAAATTTAATCCCACCGTATATTCTACCAAAACTTCCATACAATAGGCCCCAAAGGGGTGTTGTCTGTGTGGCAGATTGGGGTATGGGAGCAAAACGAGGGTTTGGCACAGCTTGTAGAAGAACTGGCAGGTTCCCGCTCTAAGATAAGTACGGGAAATCATCCTTCTCTCCTGGCTGGAGTGCAAATGGATTTACTAATCGTTTCCCCTATTGCGGTTGGCTGGACAGAAAAGGCCACCATTTACTGTCGCACAGTGCTTCTTCCTGACTCGGCAGGCCCTCTTGCCCGTTCCCTATTAGCCGACCGGGTGGTGAGTTATGGCTTGAGTCCCCGGGACACCATCACTCTATCCAGCCTCGAGGGCAATCACATCTGTGTGGCGGTACAACGGGAACTGATCCGTCTGGATGGCGGCGTGGTAGAACGGCAGGAGCTGATCCTCCCACGGCGGGAGGGACAATCCCCGGAAGTTCTGTTAGCCCAGGCCGGTCTTCGCTTACTTCTGGGACCATTTGGCGCAGAGAAACTGACCTAACCCAGAGGTGAAAATGGCCTACATCCCTTTTTCATGGGCCAGTTTGACTAAATCCCCCAGCGTCATATGATCCACCACAGAGGACACCGCCTGTTCAATCCTGGCCCATACCTCCATAGTAACACAATGGTCAGCTCGATCACATTGCATCATCCCATGGCCCACACATTCTACCGGAGCCAGATCCCCCTCCAGGGTGCGGAGTATCTCTCCCACGGTATATTCCTCCGGTTCCCTTGTGAGTAAATATCCCCCTCCAGCTCCTCGGACACTGCGCACCAGCCCCATTCGAGCCAGGGGCGTCACGATCTGTTCCAAGTATTTATCCGAAATTTCCTGCCGTTGGGCCACGTCACGCAGAGCCACCGGATCAATAGGATTCACTTCATTGTGTAAGGCAAGGTCCAGCATCAGGCGTAGAGCATATCTTCCTTTGGTTGATATCTTCATTATCCCTCATCACCTTCCCATTTCGTTACTTCTAAAATACCACATACTAACTGGGCTTTCAAGGAAAAAGTACATTTGAAAAAAAATGCCTGTTTATCAATTATTTGGGGCCAGTACCCGGATTAGACATAGATACGTAAAAAAATACTTGACTTTTGCGCTTAAAAGTGTTAGAGTGCTCGTAACATAAAAGGAAGGGGTATTAGCTGTGCTGTTTTGCGGAGTTTATGGATATTGCGGTTTCTGCTATTATAATAGCGGTCGTTTTTTATACCCATAGATTGGTAAGCGGAGCGCGGCCCATATTTTGATGCGCCGGGTCCCCCAAATGGGTGGACAGGGCGCATTTTTTCTGATATAAGGAAAGGATGAACATATTATGGTTATTATTATGAAACCAAATTTTACTGTCAAGCAGTTGGAGGGAGCAATTCAGGCCATGGAGGCCGGTGGGGTGAAGGTCATGGTGTCCAAGGGTGCTGAGACTACCATCCTTGGCGCTGAGGGGGATGCTGGCAGCCTGGATCAGGAATACCTGGCCCAGCTCCCTGGTGTAGAGCGGGTTATGCGGGTAAGTGAGCCTTTTAAAAAGGCCAACCGTAAATACCATCCCGACGATACCGTGGTCCAAATTGGTCGGGGAGTGTCCATTGGCGGCTGCAAACTCGCGGTCATCGCTGGCCCTTGCTCGGTGGAGAGCGCACAGCAAATAAAATCGGTGGCGGCCTCTGTTCAGGCTGCAGGAGCGGGTGCCCTGCGCGGCGGGGCCTACAAGCCCCGTACATCCCCCTATGCCTTCCAGGGTAAGGGGCTAGAGGGCATCCGTCTGCTGCTGGACGCCCAGGATGCCACCGGCATGCCTATCGTTACCGAGCTGATGAGTTCCGATCAGATTCCCATGTTTGAGGAATGCGTGGACGTGGTGCAGATCGGGGCCCGGAACATGCAAAACTTTGACTTACTCAAAAAGGTTGGCCGTATGCGTAAGCCGATACTTCTGAAACGGGGACTATCCTCTACCATTGAAGAATGGCTCATGTCGGCCGAGTATATCATGGCCGAAGGAAACAACAACGTGATCCTGTGCGAACGGGGCATCCGTACCTTTGAAACATATACGCGCAATACCCTGGATTTGTCTGCCGTACTGGCGGTAAAGCAGTTGTCTCATCTGCCAGTGGTTGTGGATCCATCCCACGCCTGCGGCAAGGCTTGGATGGTGGAGCGTATGTCCATGGCAGCCATCGCTGCCGGGGCCGATGGCCTTATCATCGAAGTACACAATGATCCAGCCAACGCCCTGTGTGACGGAGCTCAGTCCATTACCCCTGAGCAGTTTGAGGCTCTGATGCCCAAATTGCGCTCTCTCGCCACCTGTATAGGGCGAGAGCTGTAACAGTCCCTTATGATGCAAAGCTGTTTTCCACTATAAATCATATTTTACTCTCCTGGAAAATAAATAAGGGGTTTTAGACATGGGAAAACAAATTACAGTTGTCGGCCTGGGGTTAATCGGCGGCTCTCTAGCCCAAGCCCTGCGGGGCTTTGAGGATTATACCGTAGTTGGAGTGGATGTGGATCCAACCACTCTGGACTATGCTGCTGCACATGGCGTAGCCGACCAGTTAAGTGACAATGCAGCTGCCTCTATTGCCGGGGCTAATGTGGTGTTTCTGTGCATGCATCCTCAGGGAATTTTAGACTTTCTCTCCTCCCACCGGGCGGACTTTCCTCCCGACTCCCTTGTAAGCGATGTATGCGGGATTAAATCTTCCATTATGAAGGGTGCGCAGGTACTCCCTCCCGAGGTGGACTTTATCGGCTGCCATCCCATGGCGGGCAAAGAAACCTCCCGGATTTGGAATGCAGATAAGGCCCTGTTTCAAAATGCCCATTTTATCCTTACCCCC
>JAZQMD010000132.1:0-2294 GCA_045543215.1 Oscillospiraceae bacterium | reverse complement strand
TACTCTCAAACTTATCCGTTGAGGAAAACAGCGGTTCGCCGGTGACGATATCCACATAGATGCCCTTTTCAAACTGATCCCAAAACTCGTTTTGAAAGGCATATTCCGTGCCACTCTCCTGTGTGACGTAATACTGCTCCTCCGTCAGCTTGTCCCGGATCGCTTCCGCGGCAGGCTTCTGATAATCGCCCGGGTCGATGCGCAACTTGGAAAACAGCTGGATTTCTTCCAGAGGGATGTGGCAATAGCCAAAGGGATTATTCTCCAGATAATTTTGATGATACTCCTCGGCGGGGTAATAGTTCAGCAGTGGGCCGATCTCCACAAAGAACTGTTCGCTGCGGCTCCTTTCGATCTCAGCGATCCGCTCCACGGTTTCCTTGGCCTTGTCATTTGTGTAATAAACGCCGGTCTGGTACTGCGTGCCGATGTCGTTGCCCTGCCGGTTCTCCACCGTTGGGTCAATCACATAAAAGTAGGCCAGCAGCAGTGCGTCCAGACTCACCTGTTCCGGGTCGTATTCCACCCGCACCGTCTCGCGAAAGCCAGTGTCTTCCGCACAGACAGTCTCGTAATTGGCGTCTTCCTCGCTGGTGCCGTTGGCATAGCCGCTTTGGGCATCGATCACACCGGGAATGGCTTGCATCAGATGCTCGATCCCCCAAAAACAGCCCCCGGCAAGATAGATCACATTTTCAGGCTCATGAGAAAAATCCATAAGTTCTACCTCCAACTCATTTACTGCTGCTTCTGTGTTTGCTTTTATTGGCGTGGCCTGGGGAAAAACGCTCCCTTGCTGGGGAGCGGAACATCCACCCAGTCCCAAAATCATGACGAGCAAAAATAGAAGACAGCGCCTCCCACTTATGCGTTTTTTATTTTTCATAAGGCTCCTCCTTTTTGTATATAGAATTATTCTATATACTGGGTTTACCGCTGTCAATAGCTGGCTACATGGTATTTGTGTGTTATAAATTAGTATCTGTCTAGGAAATTAAGGTTTTGTAAGAGTTTTTCATTACTTGATGAATGGCCGTCTATTTTGATTTTTTACCACTTACAATAGGCGCGATGATATCCTGACGTAAGTATTACCGAAAAAACCTTGTATTTCCAATGCTTTTCTGGCGCCCTTTACATTAGTTGCGGCGCGATACATAGGATCTGGATATACCACATAGACAAGCAATTTCTCTCTGGGTTAAGGGCTTACGTCCATCCAATCCATACCGCAGCCGAATAATATTGATTTCCCGCTCATTCAAATACTTGTCAACACATCGACGTACCTTGAGGCAAGCATCCCGCATATCTAGGTCGTCCAACATAGTATCATCCACACTAATGACATCGATTAGGGACAGAGAATTGCCCTCCTCCTCTCCATCCAGAGAATCGGATAGAGACAATTCACCTGCCAGCTTTCGCTGGGCACGAAAGTGCATTAAAATTTCATTTTCAATACATCTACTCACATATGTGGCCAGGCGAACATTTTTATCTGGCTTAAAGGTTGATACACCTTTAATCAAGCCGATGGTTCCAATAGAGATTAAGTCATCCTGATCTCCTGCTTGGGTATAGTATTTCTTTAACGGATATTACAAAGGACAAATTAATAGGCTTTTGCATCACCAACCTCCTCTTTAGAAAACACCCGATTCACTCCTGATACCGTCACTCATATTGCCTCCCGAGAGTTGTGGTACCAGAACCCAACCTTTTTCCGGCGCAACTAGCCTTTGATACACTTCAATTCAATTTCCTTGCAAAAATAATAGACAAATATTACTAAAGTGTACTGAACTATTTCGTTTTATCTTTATATTAAGCATCTAGTCCCGTTAAAGACTAGGCCCCGAAAGACAATGACCTCCCAAAATAAAGGAAAATTTTTCCTCCCAAAATAAATTTAGGCGAAACTTGTTGTAAAATTTTTATTTTTATGGTATTTTGTTATTAAAATATGGCAGTGATAAAATCATCCCTTATGGCGGGGAGAGAGGTGACCATGCGCCCGTTCAGCCACGCGCCGTATTTCATCCAAAATTATAATAAAGAACGGAGGAACTCACTACTTATGACCATAAAAAAAAGATTTTTGTCCTCCCTGTTGACGGCCTGTATGGTATTAACCACGCTTCCGGCAGCCGCCCTATCCATGTCCGACATCAGTCAGGACACCACACAAAGCACACCTGTCACTCCCGCTCCTGCATACAGTGGTACCTTGCTACAGAGCGGCGACACATCATGGACTCCCCTTACCGCCAGCGAGATCGCCAAGCTGCTGG
>JAZQMD010000131.1:0-10154 GCA_045543215.1 Oscillospiraceae bacterium | reverse complement strand
CCGGATTTTTTATATTTTTAGATTAAGTTCCATAGTATTCATCCAGCACCTCCCACTCAGAAAAATGGGAGCGGACACCTTTGACCTCAATATATTCCTCATGCCCCTTACCAAGTAGGGCCACAATATCCCCTTCCCCAGCCATGTCCAGAGCATAGCGAATGGCATCACGCCGGTCATAGATTTCCACCGAAGGTATTTTTTTCTCCAACCCGGCGGTAATGTGGGAACAGATGTCTTCAACTGGCTCGCTACGAGGATTGTCAGCTGTAATTACAGCGAAGTCGGCATATTTAGCGGCCTCCCGGGCCATGTCGGTGCGGCGCATGCGAGGACGGTCCCCCCCAGCGCCGAAGACCACAATAATGCGGTCATGATCATATTCTTTCAGGGTGGACAGCAGACTGGCAAAGGACACGTCATTGTGGGCATAATCGATGAGGATAATCGTTCCCCCTTGATGGGGATAAACTTCGGTACGGCCCTTCACTCTGGCCTCCAAAAGTCCCTGACGAATGGCATTTTCTGGAAGGGCTAAAAGTCGGGCAGCTGTGATAGCAGCCAAGGCATCGCTTACGTTAAATTTTCCAGGCATGTTTAGTTGTACGGGAGTTTTATAACCAGAGACACGAAACCGGCTACCCAGCAAACTATCCCCTCGTAAGGGAGAAATGCAACTTCCCTGTACCTGAGCCTTTTCGGAAAAACCAAAAGTGGTTACTGGGGCAGGACATCCGTCAAAGATAGAAAAAAAGTGTTTATCATCAATATTTCCTGCTGCTTTTTCACATTGAAGGAAAAGGGCGGCTTTACAGGCCTGGTACTCATCAAAATCTTTATGTTCTGCCCCTCCAATATGGTCAGGAGAGAGATTGAGAAAGAGCCCAATGTCGAAGGTGATTCCAGCCGTCCGCCGTAGCTTTATAGCCTGGGAGGACACCTCCATTACAAGATGAGTACAGCCGGATTGAACTGCCTGAGCAAAAAAACGGTGGAGGTCTAAGGATTCGGGGGTGGTATTCAAGGCATCAGATACCTTTTTATTCCCAATAAAATATCCTACAGTTCCAATCATGGCAGTCTTGTGTCCTGCTTTTTCCAACATAGTTTTGAGAATATGGGTGGTGGTGGTCTTACCCTTGGTACCGGTAACTCCAACCAGGGTCAATTTTTCTGAAGGATAACCAAAAAAAGCAGCTGAGAGGAGGGCCAGGGCAGTTCTGGGATCCTCTACGAGAATTAAGGGAAGCTTTCCGGTATTCACTGGTCGTTGGGCTACAATGGCGGCGGCACCAGCGGCAATGGCGGCAGGAATAAAGTCGTGTCCATCGGCCTTGGCCCCTGGGAGGGCGACGAACAAAGTTCCCGGCCCGGCCTGTCTGGAATCACAGGTGAGGGCAATAATCTCCGGGTCACCAGAAACTTTTTGGGAATGGGGAATAGCGGAGAGTAGGGATGATAATTTCATAAAAAGGGCCTCCTGTGATGGTTTTCTCTATTCTATGTTGGACACTTCAGGTCGTTCTTAGACTTTAATCCTATCCCTTAGTTCTCTGGACCAAAAATATCCCTTGAATCAGCCCCAGCTTTTGAATGACAACGGTGAGTTCCTCTAAATTTTTTACGGTGACCTCCAAGTTGATAGCAGCGTAGCCATCGGGTTGGCCTCTGGCCGTCAAAGAGGTGACTTTTACTTTTAGGGCGGACAGGGCCATAGCCACATCCAAAGTTAGACCATCCCGATCTTTGGCGGAAATATCCAGACCGGTACGGTATCCCTCCAGTTCCCCCTGAACCCAGGAGACATTTACCCAACGACCGGATTCTTCCGGCTTACGCTTTTCCGGAGCGGCATTGGGGCAGTCGGTACGGTGAACGGATACTCCAAATCCTCGGGTGATGAAGCCCACAACTGGATCTCCGGGCACTGGTGCACAGCATTTAGAAAATTTTACTAAGCAATTGTCCACTCCCTCAACTATAATGCCACTTTGGGAACGGCGGGGCTTTTCAGAAATGGATGAAACTTTGGCATTGGCTGGAAAGATAGCTTCACATTGAGAGGATTTGGAGACAGTTTCCAACAAAAGCTGACGCTGGGCGGCTTCCTTCTCCATCCTGCCCTGGCGGGTAAGCTCATCCTTGATGCGGGTGACCGCCTTATTAGCGGTAATTCCTCCATAGCCGATGGCGGCGTATAATTCATCCAGGGTACTAAAACGAAGCTTCTTCAACAAGGATGGAAGTACTTCCTCCCCAGCAGTAATGGCAGCAAGGGTAAGGCCCTGGTGCTTAAGTTCTGACTCAAACATGGCCCGGCCTGTTGCAATATTTTCCTCACGCTTTTCTTTTTTAAACCATTGCCGAATTTTATTTCTGGCCTCATTGGATTTGCAAATTTTCATCCAGTCTCGGCTTGGACCATGGGCTGATTTGGAAGTGATAATCTCAACAATATCACCACTGTGAAGCTCCGAGTCGAAGGGGATCATACGACCGTTGACCTTGGAGCCTACCATGTGGTTACCTACGGCGGAATGGATGGAGTAGGCAAAGTCAATGGGGGTGGCCTTGGCGGGGAGGTTGACTACATCCCCGTTGGGGGTAAAGACGAAAACCTCATCGGCAAACATATCCACCTTCAGGGTGCGCACAAACTCCTCTGCATCGGTATCCTGCTGGGATTCCAGCAGTTTGCGGATCCACTCAAAGGTTCCCTCGCTGCCCAGGCTTTGATTGGAAAGGCCCTGTTTGTATTTCCAGTGGGCGGCTACGCCGTATTCTGCGGTCTGGTGCATGTCAAAGGTACGAATCTGTACCTCGAACGGAATCCCCTCACGTCCGATGACGGTGGTGTGAATGGACTGATATCCGTTGGGCTTTGGGGTACCAATATAGTCTTTAAAGCGGCCGAGTACGGGCTTATACATATCATGAATGCAACCTAGTACGTTATAACAGGCGGGAATATCGTCCACGATAACCCGGGAGGCATACAGGTCAAAAATTTCGTCTAGGGTTTTGTTTTGGGCATACATTTTGCGGTAGATGGAGTAGATATGCTTTACCCTGCCGTAAACCGTGGCTTTAATGCTCTCTTGCAAAAGCCGCTCTTGGATCTTGGTCTGAATGGACTCCATAAACTCATTGTGAGCGGAGGATCGTACGGCTAACTCCTCTTCAATATCTCTATAACCAATGGGGTCCAGGTACTGGAGGGAAAGATCTTCTAGTTCCCATTTCAGCCGCTGCATACCCAGGCGGTGAGCAATGGGAGCATAAATTTCCATAGTTTCCAGTGCCTTTTCCTTTTGCTTACGCTCGGACTGGTACATGAGGGTGCGCATGTTGTGAAGCCGATCACACAGCTTGATGAGAATAACCCGCACATCCTTGGCCATAGCCATAAACATTTTGCGAAGGTTTTCCATCTGCTCCTCTTCTTTGGAGGTATAGTGCATCCGGCTTAGCTTGGTCACTCCTTCCACTAGGTTAGCCACAGTGGAACCAAAGCGCTTAGCAATGTCTCCGTGGGTGGCTGGGGTGTCCTCAATAACGTCGTGGAGCATAGCGGCAATAACGCTGTCCATATCAAGTCCCAGATCAGCTACCAGTTCAGACACAGCCACAGGGTGGGTGATATAAGGGGTGCCGTCCTTACGCTTTTGACTGGCATGCTCCTCATCTGCGTAGTGAAAAGCGGCATCCAGGCGGTCAAAGTCCCCATGAGGGTTATAGCTTTTTACCTTTTCCTCAAGCGCTTGATAACGCTGTAAAACGGGGTCCAATCCCCTCACCTGCCTTCTTCATCGTCTAGTACAGCACGAAGCCGAACCATTAAAGCAGACTGCTCCAGGTCTACTTTGCCAACCGTATGGTTAATAGAAATGTGCACCCGACCGGCAGAGCGGTGCAGAGAGATGAGCCCACGCTCGTCCATGATATCCAGGCACACGGCAGTGCGGATATAGGGGCGCTGAGGGGGCAGAGAGCGAGAGATTAATTTATATAGCCGTACATCTGAGTCTTCCAGTGGAGAAGTGGAACGTTTTAAAAACCGCCATATGGCGGCAAAGTCTTCTCGTTCCGGTAAGAGGGTGGTGGCTTCCTGTGGGGTGAGGGGTGCGCCGGATCGTAGCTTTTCATAAAGGGCCTGCTCAGTCTGGGCTCTGGTGAGGGCCGGGCGTAGGTCGCACAGGTGTAGTTGTACTGAGCAAGAGTTTTGAAAATGGTTAATTTGCGGTGTAAACGCAACATCGATGCGATCTCCGGGGCAAATCCCGGCCTCTGCAGTATTTACAGAGAAAAAAATACCATCCAGTAGCTTGCAGCCGCAGCGTAGGCGCAGCTTTAGGTGTCGCCCGTTTCCAACATCGAAACAAGTCACCACCAAGGCTCCGGTTAGGACAAAAGTCGGTTTGGGATTGCCAGAACCAAAGGGTTCGAGCAAGGAAAGTGATTCTACCTCTTTAGCAGAGAGAAGGTCGGGATTATCCAATATGGAATCTATTTTTAACACGGTTTCCATGGGTGTACCGCCGGTATGGAGGCAGACCAGCGTATTTATTCTATCTTTAAAGGCAGAAATATTCTCCTCTAGGATGGTAAATCCGGCGGCCAGGGCATGACCACCAAAACCTTCTAAAAGATCAGTGCATTCTTCCAGCGCAGCAAAGAGGTTAAAGCCGCCGAAGGAGCGGCAGGAGCCTTTTCCTTTGCCTTGATCAAGACAAATTACAAAAACTGGACAGGAGTATTTTTCTGCCAGACGAGAGGCTACAATTCCAACCACGCCCTGATGCCAGCCCTCCCCCGCCAGTACAATGGAGGGAGAGGAAAGAGAGGAAGTCTGCTCCAGCATGGTAACGCACTGGTCAAAAGTAGCAAGTTCAATGGCCTGCCGCTCCCGGTTGAGATCACATAATTGGGAAGCCAGTTCGGCAGCGCGGGCATAATCGCTGGTAAGCAGAAGTTCCAAAGCTACCCCTGCTTGTTCCATACGCCCAGCGGCATTGATACGAGGAGCCAGGGAAAAGCCAATGGTAACGGCAGAGATGGGCTTACTCTCACTACCTGTTTCTCGGAGTAGAGCAGCTAAGCCTGGTCGGTGCGCTTGGGTAAGCAAAGTAAGTCCACGGCGAACCAGAATTCGATTCTCGTTGGTAAGACTCATCACATCAGCTACGGTACCCACAGCGACCAGATCCAAATATTGATTTAAAATATGGGAATAATTTTCCGGTAACGTGAGTGCCAGAGCCAGTTTGAGGGCTACCCCCACACCAGCCAAATCCTTAAAAGGATAGGGACAGTCAGGTCGCCGGGGATCTATCACAGCTATGGCATCGGGGAGGGTATCCTTGCATTGGTGGTGATCCGTAATAACCACATCTATTCCAAGTGAATGGGCGTATTTTACTTCTTCTACGGCGGTAATACCACAGTCTACAGTGACGATAAGACCGATTCCTGTCTGGGACAGCCGCTTTATAGCAGGGAGGCTAAGACCATAGCCCTCCTCCATACGATCTGGAATATAGGGGATTACGTCTGCGCCTATGGAACGGAAAAAGAGGGTGAGCAAGGCGGTGGCAGTAATGCCATCCACGTCATAGTCTCCGTATACCACTATGGTTTCCTTGCGCTCCAGGGCATAGTGGATACGGTTCACAGCCCGATCCATATCCCGTAGCAGGAAGGGATCGTAAAGGCGCTCCTCTCCTTCGGCTAGGAAGGTTGCGGCCTGTTGGGGGGTTGCCACGCCACGGGCACTGAGTACGGCGGCGCACAAAGGATTTAGGCCCCAACTAATTAGGTCGGCCTCTCCCCTTGGATCATTCCCCCGCAGGTTCCACTTCTGATACTTCATGTTCAGCTTCCTCAAACTATAATATAAATTGGCTTGTATTATATCAAATATATAAGTTTATGGCAATTCTTTTCTTCCTGCTTCCTATCTACCAATACAAACAAAAGCGCCGCAAAAAATGCGGCGCTTCAGAAAAAAATTAATCCAACTCAAACTGACCGGTATAGAGCTGATAATACCGTCCTTTCTGTTCCAGAAGCTCTTGATGACTTCCCTTTTCCATGATCTGCCCTCCTTCGATGACAACAATGCAGTCGGCATTGCGTACAGTGGACAGACGGTGGGCGATGACAAAAACGGTGCGGCCCTCCATGAGAGAATCCATACCCTTTTGAATATGTTGCTCAGTACGGGTATCAATAGAGGATGTGGCCTCGTCCAGAATCATTACTGGAGGATTTTTTACAGCAGCCCGGGAAATAGCAAGAAGCTGGCGCTGTCCCTGAGAGAGGTTGGCCCCGTCCCCGGTAATGACTGTGTGGTAGCCGTTGGGCAGGCGGCGGATAAAGCTGTCGGCATTGGCGGTAATGGCAGCTTGAATGCACTCCTCGTCGGTGGCGCTGAGTTGCCCATAGCGGATGTTGTCCATCACTGTTCCGGTGAAAAGGTGAGTATCCTGAAGAACAGAGCCTTGGGACAAACGTAGGGAGTCCTTTTCAATGTCCAGTACGTTAATACCATCGCAGGTGATGGAGCCTCCTTGGATTTCATAAAAGCGGTTAATTAGGTTGGTCACTGTGGTCTTGCCCGCTCCGGTGGAGCCTACAAAGGCGATTTTCTGTCCCGGGTTGGCATATACCGAAACCTGTTTGAGTATCGGCTTTCCTTCCACATAAGAGAAGTCCACCTGGGTCAGGCGTACTGCCCCCCGAAGCTCGGTGAGAATAAAGCCGTCTGCGTCCTCGTTTACCGCCCCGCGGATCTGGTGGTACTCATATAGGGGTACTGTATTAGGCGGCGCATTGTCAGGTTTGCAAATGGGATATTTCCATGCCCAAAGAGCCCCGTGTGCATCTTCGGTAAAGGAGCCATCTTCCCCCTTGTTCACTTTGGCTAAAGAAAAGGACATACCATTTTTTGGAGTCTTCCAGGCCCATGTCTCCGCGTGGTCGCCGTCGGCATGTTGAACCAGTTTGCCATTGGTAAATTGGGCAGGAACCAGGACTACTTTGCCTTGATCAGGCTCTGGCTGGGCATCCATTACTTCAAAGATTCGCTCTGCCCCCGCCATGGCAGCCAGGACGGTATTCATTTGCATGGAAATCTGGTTTACGGGCTGGGTAATCTGCCGATTGTAGTTTAGGTAAGAAATCAGACCTCCAATGTCAAATCCGGTGGTCACGGATAAAAGCCCTCCCAGGGCAGCAGTCACGGCATAGCCCATGTTTGCTACAGAAGCGGTAATTGGCATAATTGAGGTAGAGTAAAAATTGGCCTGACTGGCAGACTGCCGGTATTCCTCATTAAGTCGGGTGAAAATCTCTTTAGCGGTTTCTTCATAGGTAAAGGCTTTGACAACCTTTAGTCCCTCGATCATCTCCTGAATGTTTCCATTAACTGCCCCCAGGGCAGACTGTTGCTTTTTATAGTAGGTGCGGCTAAGCCTGCCCTGCCGCTTAAATACCAGAAAAATAGCGGTGAGCATTATTAAGGTAAATAGAAAGAGCACTGGAGATAGGTAAAGCATCATTACCACCGTACCTATAAAGGTAATGGTGGAAGAGAGCAACTGGACCACTGACTGTTCCAGTGCAATTTGGACATTATCTGCATCGTTGGTAAAGTGACTCATAAGCTGCCCGTGGGGATGGGCATCGAAGTAGTTCAGGGGAAGGTCCTGAAGCTTGTCAAACAAATCCCGTCGCAGCTTGTTGCAGCCCCTTTGGGCAAGCTGAGCCATTAGATTGGCCTGTGCGTAAACGCAGGCTGCTGCTGCGATATAGACAAACAAAAGCCTAATACAGCTAGGCAATAGGATGGATAAAGAGAGTTGGCCAGACTGTAGGGCGAAGGCCAGATGGTTGAAAATGGGGCGCATCATGTAGGTGGCGGCTACATGGAGAATGGAGCCTGCCGCCATACAGATCAGAGCTGCAATCAGCATCAGGGGCCGATTAGCCACATAGCGGAACATGCGCACGATGGTGCGTCGCAGATTTTTTGGTTTTCCATACCCGCCTCGAGGCCCGGAGCCTGGCGTATCGGGGCCTTTGCGGGGCTGGTTTACCCTGGAATGTTCCGCCATCATTCACTCACTCCTTCCTGTTGAGAGCTGTAAATTTCCTGATAGATGGAGCATGAGGCCATCAGTTCACTGTGAGGGCCTAATGCAACCAGTTTACCGCCATCCAGTACGGCTATCTTATCAGCGTACTGCACAGAACTAATACGCTGGGCGATGATGATAACGGTAGTGTCCTTCAGATTGCTTTGAAAGGACTGACGGATAAGCCCCTCGGTGGTGGAGTCCACGGCGGAGGTGGAATCATCCAGGATAAGGACGGAGGGCCGCTTGAGCATTGCCCGGGCAATACAAAGCCGCTGCTTCTGTCCACCGGAGACATTTACGCCTCCCTGCTCTAAATAGGTGTCAAAGCCATCAGGGAAGGACGTAATGAAGTTATAGGCCTGGGCATCCTTGGAAGCTTGAATCATCCGTTCCTCCAAAATCTGCTCCCATGTCAGGTTCCGGCTCTCCATCTCCCTTCGGTCATCTTCGGTTTGATCCGGGATCCCCCACAGAAGATTTTCCCGGATAGTGCCTGAGAAAAGGACATTGTTTTGTAGCACCATACCAATGCGTTTGCGCAGTACATCCAAAGGATAGTCTTTCACGTCCATGCCGTCCACCAGCACCGTTCCGTCGGTGACATCATAAAACCGAGGAATAAGGTTGACCAAGGAGGATTTCCCTGTACCGGTACCTCCCACTATGGCTACAAATTGACCGGGCTCTACGGTGAGGGAAATGTTCTGCAGTACATTCTCTCCGGTACCGGTGGACAGGTACTTAAAGGATACGTTTTGAAACTCGATCCTGCCTTGAGGCGCGGGAATATCTTTGCCATTAGCAGTTCCGGCAGATCCATCGGTGATCTCAGAGCGGGTGTCCAGCACCTCGAATACACGTTGGGCGCTGGCTTGGGCGCGAGTAAACTGAAGCAGACTCATGGCGACCATCATAATGGAAAACAGGATTTGGAAGATGTAGTTAATAAGTGCCTGGAGATCACCTATTTCCATTCCCCCGGCCAGTACCAGATTACCGCCGCTATAGAGTACCAGTACGGTGCAGGTGGATATGCCGATCATCATCAACGGCTGCATAAACACGATACGTAGAACAGCGGTCAAACCAGTCTTGGTAAAATGGTCGTTGGCCAAGCGGAACTTTTCTCGTTCATAATTTTGACGTACATAGGATTTAACCACACGGATGGCAATCAAATTTTCCTGAACCTTCTCATTGAGGTCATCAATGGCCTGTTGCATTTTCTGGAACAGAGGATGGCACAGAATCATTAGCCCACCCACGCAGATGGCTAAAATCGGGATGGTAACTACCACGATAAGGGCCAGCTGTGTATTGAGGGTAAAGGCCAGCACAAGGGCGGCTACCAGTATTGTAGAAGCTCGTACCAGTACCCTTAGGCACATAATGGCTACGTTTTGGATATTTGTCAGGTCGTTTGTCAGCCGGGTGATGAGAGAGGCCGATGAAAAGCGGTCAATGTCTGCGAAGGAAAAAGTGGCAATGTTTTTAAATTCCTCCTGGCGCAGATTGGCCCCCATACCCTGAGCAGCGAAGGAGGCCGCCTTGGCTGCATAGGCGCCACCGGTCATAGCAAAGGCAGCCAAAAGGAACATAAGCGCACCTGAAATAAGAATCGTTTTCATGTCACCGTTTGGAATACCTGTATCAATAATACGAGCCATTTGCAGGGGAATGAGCAGTTCGCATATTGATTCCATTACCACCAGTGTGGGGGCAAGGACGGCATAGCGAATATACCCTTTAAAGTATGGTGCCAGTCGTTTTATCATAAAAGTTTATCCATCCTTTCGCAGGGCGAGGGAGTGAGGCAAGGGTCGTCCTGGCTCCCGCCAACGGTGTACAGATTTTTCAGCATGCGCAGAAGATATTGCTACATTTGGTTAATCTCTTCCTCCGAGAAGCCGGATAGCATGGCCTGGTCTATTCCATGAAAAATTCTATAACTATCTCTCAAGGCATCCAGCCCCTTTCCAGTAATGGAAATCAGGTTGCGGCGGGAGTCAACAGGAT
>JAZQMD010000130.1:0-4641 GCA_045543215.1 Oscillospiraceae bacterium | reverse complement strand
ATTTTTTTATAAAAATATTTTTCTTATATAATAATACATTTTTCAGAATAAAAATACCTCTATTTTTATATTAAACAATTTATACATTTTTTAAATTTCAACCATACATTTAACAAAAGAAAATAGGAAAAAAACATTGATTGAAAAGCGTTTTTTTGTTATACTGTTAAAGTATGGATTTGATTGGAATAAGATCACAAAGGATGGTGACTCCATGAACTCCGCCGCTGATATTTGGCAGAAAATCTTATCCTTAATGGAAAAGGATATGACCTCTGTAACCATTAATACTTGGTTTGATGATGCGCAGGCCGTGGCGCTGAAGGAATCCCAATTTCTTATTTATTCCCCAACCCAATTCAAACGGGATATTATCCGCTCCCGCTATGTGCCGGCCATTCAGAAGGCGCTACGGGAGCTATTTTCTTTTGATTTTGAAATAAATATTCTAGACGATGTGGCTATGGAGCACTACCAACAAAAGGGACAAGAACGAAATTTTCTTCCAGGATCAGAACAGTATACCTTTGAGAATTTTGTAGTTGGAAATCCCAATAAATTTGCATATAATGCAGCTCGTGCCGTAGCTGAAACACCCGGACAAAGCTACAATCCCCTATTTATTTACGGACAATCTGGATTGGGAAAGACTCATCTACTCTATGCCATTGCCCGCCAGGTGCATCAACTCTATCCACACTCCCGTATTTTGTATACAAAAAGTGAAGACTTTGTTAACGAATTTATTACTACGCTTCGCCGTGGTCTTGACATGCAGCCTTTCCGGGACAAATACCGAGAAGTCGACCTATTTCTTATGGACGATGTGCAGTTCCTGGCTGGAAAAGATTCCTGTGAAGAAGAGCTTTTTCATACCTTTAACACTCTTCATGAACAAAAAAAACAGATTGTATTTACCTCAGATCGGCCTCCACAGGAAATGCTACGTATGGAAGAACGGCTAAAAACCCGTTTTGAATGGGGTCTATCAGTAGATATTCAACCTCCTGACTATGAAACCCGTTTAGGTATCATTCGTAACAAAGCTATCAGCAGAGGTATCCACATTCCAGACACCGTGCTTAACTACGTTGCAGATAATATTACATCTAATGTGCGCCAAATTGAAGGTGTAGTCAATAAAATATTAGCTCTTCAGGAACTTATGGGAGAAGAAGTCAATGTAGACACCACCATCCGGGCTGTAAGAGATATTCTCCGAGAAAGCGCCAACTTCCTTCCATCCGCTGAAGCCATTATTCAAGAAGTAGCACGATTTTATGAAACTGATAGTGAAATTCTCCGAGGTCAAAGTCAAAATAAAGAAACTACTACTGCCCGTAATGTAGCTATTTACATCATCCGCGAAATGACCAATCTTTCCCTTAACGACATTGGCCAAGAATTTGGAGGAAGACATTACTCCACAGTACTCAATTCTATCAATCGAGTAAAAAAAATGAAGAAAGAACAACCAGAATTATCCGAAATTATTCGAGATATTACTACCGCAGTAAACAGTTCTACACTTTAAAAACTTCCACAACTTTGTGGAAGAAGATGTGAAGAAATGTGGAAAAGAAAAATAACCCACCCTTTCCTGTGGAAATTGTGAATATTCTATGGAAATTATGTGGATGGTTCTAAACCAAGTACTCCAAAAGATTTTTTTCTATTTTCCACATCTTCCATATGACTAATACGACTTTTATATTAATAAACCTATCCTCTCTTATGATTAAACAGAAAGGAACAACTTTCATGATTTTCTCCTGTGAAAAAGCACTATTAAATTGGGCCATAAATACCACCGGACGAGCCGTATCTCCAAAAAGCTCTATTCCAGCTTTAGAAGGTATTCTCTTAGAAGCAACAAAAAACAAACTTATTCTTACCGGATACAATTTAGAAACCGGAATTCAAACCAGCATAGAAGCAGAAATTAAAAAAGAAGGAAGCCTAGTCGTATCAGCCCGTTTATTTGGGGACATTATACGAAACCTTCCCGATGATATGGTAACAATAAGCGTTGAAAAAACAACAATTCATATTTCCTGTGGTATGAGTAACTTTCATATCTTAGGAACCGATTCTAAAGAATTTCCTGAATTACCGTCAATAGACAACGGTAACGCTTTATTTATTCATCAAAGTAAACTAAAAAACATGATTTCACAAACAATTTTTGCCGTATCCGACAATGAAAGTCGTCCCATCCATACTGGTTCCCTTTTTGAAATAGAATCAAATACACTCACCATGGTAGCAGTCGATGGGTACCGACTAGCCTTACGCAAAGAAGAGATAGACCATACTTCTGGAGCAAACAGCTTTTCTTTTGTTACTCCCAGTTCTGCTCTAAAAGAAGTAGAACGTATTTGTACTGATTGCGATGAGCTAGTTGAAATTACCCAGGGAATACGCCATATTCTCTTTCAAATAGGAAATACACTTTTAATTTCCCGACGTTTAGAAGGAGAATTTTTGAATTATAAACAAACCATACCTCGGAAAAATCCAATTCGGGTACAAGGGGAGAAAAAAGCACTCCAAACCTCTATAGAACGAGTATCCCTCATTATTAACGATAAATTAAAAAGTCCACTACGATGCCTATTTATAGAGAATTCTATTCAAATTACATCCAAAACCACCATTGGAGACGCCTCTGATAGCTGCCCTACAGAAGGAGACGGCAATAGATTAGAGATTGGATTTAATCACCGTTATCTAATGGATGCAGTAAAAGCTGCACCTTCTGATTCCCTTGTTTTAGAACTAAATACCCCGACCTCTCCCTGTCTTATTTTACCAACTGAAAAAGAAAAAGAAAATTTTTTATATATGGTTCTTCCGGTACGTTTGAAAGCAAATGAATAATTAATTTTTTTTAAAAGGAGTCTTTATGCAAGAACAAAAAATCAAAATTGAAACAAAGTTTATAAAACTAGACTCACTACTAAAATTTTCTAATATTGTTATAACCGGTGGCGAAGCAAAGCAAATGATACAGGAAGGAAAGGTTATGGTTAACGATATAATATGTACCATGCGTGGAAAAAAGCTATATTCCGGAGACAAAGCTGAAATTAGTGGAAAAATCCGCTTAATAGTAGAATGACCTTTAAATCAGTTACCCTGAACTTTTTTCGAAATTACTCCCATTTAGAAGTTTTTTTCCACCCTAAACTAAATATTATTTGCGGTGATAATGCTCAAGGAAAAACTAATCTATTGGAGGCATTATCCTATTTATCTGGTGCTTCCAGCCACCGAGCTCGGTATGACAAAGAACTTATTCAGTTCGAAATGGATTATGCCTTTCTTAAAGGAGAGGTGAACAGCCGACAGCGTGATTTTACTTTGGAAATAGAACTCTCCCGTCATGGACGACGTAAATTACACTCAAATGGGGTAAAACTAAAAAATATAGGTGAATTATCTCAAATAATAAATACGATTTTCTTTTGTCCAGACGATCTCTTTCTTATCCGAGCAGGAGCTACAGAAAGAAGACGTTTTTTAGACGATTGCATCTGCCAATTACGTCCAAAATATGCCGCTGCTCTTACAGAATTTAAACGCCTATATGAACATAAAACCCGTATTCTTCGAGATTGCATTGAATATCCATCCTTATTAGATACTTTAGATGATTTTTCATTGCGTATGGCCCAAACAGGAGCAATTATTATACATTACCGGGCACATTTTGTGCGAAAGCTACTGGAATTTACTCCTCTTATCCATCAGGATTTTTCTGGCGGAAGAGAAAAAATAAATCTTGTTTATAAAACCATATCTAATATAACTGATCCCCTGGCATCTACCAAGCAATTATTTAACCAACTTTTATCCCATCAGGAAGAGCACCGTCAGGCTGAACTGGATTGCCGACAATGCCTGTCAGGCCCACATAAGGATGATTTGGAAATAGAATTAGAAGGGCGTAGCGCTAAGCAATTTGCCTCTCAGGGACAGACCCGCACTGCAGCTCTTTCTTTAAAGCTAGCCTCCCGAGAAATATTTTATTTTGATACCGGACAGTGGCCCATACTATTGCTAGATGATGTGCTTTCTGAGTTGGATCAAAAACGGCAAGATTTTGTTTTAAGCCGTATTAATGGCGGACAGGTATTTATTACCTATTGTGAGGATGATAAAATAAAGCAATTAAAGGAAGGAAAGATTTTTTACATAAAAAATGGTTCCATTTTATAAATATGAAAAATTTTTTGAAGCTGTATCTGAATAAAAAATATCAAGAGAGTAGAGGTAATTATGTATTTATCACTTGGAAACACGACTATTATTTATTACCATGATATAGTTGGTATTTTTGATTTGGATAATACTACTCAATCTCGCCGTACAAAGGATTTTTTAAATCGAGGGGAACAGGAAGGAAAATTGACTGCCTTGGGGGATGATCTTCCAAAATCCTTTGTGGTATGTAGCATTCCAGGCAAAGGACAGAAAATCTATGTTGTAAAACCTTCCTCATCAACTCTGAAAGGCCGTATTGAGACAAACTCTCTGCTTACCGGAAGACAGTGATTTTTCTATAAGATAGCGTCGGCAGAAAGATCCGCTCCCTCTCTTTAAGAGAACTGATCTTTGTGCTGACGCAACTACTGGAGG
>JAZQMD010000129.1:0-8035 GCA_045543215.1 Oscillospiraceae bacterium | reverse complement strand
ACTTTCTCCGAGCGCAGTACACATATTGAATTTCCCTCATCGAAACGCCTATGCACGGGCTTTTCGTTTTGGTAGCTTCATAGTGCCGGCCTCGCCGCAAAGCTTAGGCGGGCCCGTTCCTCACATCAATGACGCTGCTTGCCAAAGCCGTGAGCGCTTTGGGGCAACGCGCAGCCATTAGGCCGCGAAAGCGTAATTGTTATTGTCAGTTAATTTTAATTCCCCGTTTTAACGAGGTCAGGGGCCTCGGCTCGCTTATATCGTCCTTCGCAATCCCCGTCGAAACCAGTACGCCCCCATGGAAGAGCAAGTGCCAAATCTTCTATTTGTTCCTGTGGAACACCTGCTCATCTAATTTCCTATCCTTTCTAAGGATCTATTTGCTTTGACCGTTAAGGCTGCGATCTTAAAAGATCAAGGATTTTATTACGTTAAAATCGTATGTTTAAAAAAGATTCAGCGGCTCTACCGCCTGAAGAGCGCCAGTCCCGGATCAGGACCGACGCATGTAAGTATCACATTTTAATTGGATCGGGATAATCCATGCCGAAGGTGTCCACGGTTACCCTCTTCATACGCTGGTCATTGTAGGGTCGGTCATTTTGATCCCGGTTAACTCCCACAATAGCATCGGCCACCTCTATGCCCCGGATCACCTTTCCAAAGGCGGCGTACTGACCATCCAGATGAGGTGCCTTGGCCACCATAATAAAAAACTGGCTGCCCGCCGAGTTTGGCATCATAGACCGGGCCATGGACAGCACGCCCCGGTCATGCTCCAGGGGATTGTCCACACCGTTACGGGAAAACTCCCCCTTAATGGACCAGCCTGGGCCACCAGTGCCATTTCCATCTGGGTCACCGCCCTGAATCATAAAATCTGGAATCACCCGATGAAAAATCAATCCATCATAAAACCCGGATTTAACCAGAGAAATAAAATTATTCACCGTGTTGGGCGCCACCTCTGGGTAGAGTTCGGCGGTCATTACACTTCCGTCCTCCATCTCAAAAGTAACAACGGGGTTTTTTCCCATAAAAACTCCTCCTTTTGAATCAAACTTTTCTTATGTGTTTTGCCGCTTTTATCCCAAACCTTTCAGGCATTTCTATTTCTCAATGCCCGTTCCATCTCCCGCTTTGCATCTCTCTTGGCTGCGGCATCTCTCTTATCATAAAGCTTTTTGCCTTTGGCAAGTCCAATTTCCACTTTTACTCTGGGACCGCTAAAGTATACCAACAGGGGAACAATGGCATATCCGTCCTGCTGGACCTTAGCCCCCAGCCGGACAATCTCCCGCTTATGCATGAGAAGCTTACGGGTACGGCGTGGATCCTTATTAAATATATTACCTTTTTCATAAGGAGAGATGTGCATCCCGTATAGGAAAAGCTCGCCGTTTTTCACACCGCAAAAGGAATCTTTCAAATTGAGACTGCCCTGACGGATAGACTTGACCTCGGTTCCGGCCAGCTGGATGCCCGCTTCAAATTTATCCTCAATAAAATAGTCATGGTAAGCCTTCCGGTTTTGCGCTACAGACTTAATTCTTGGTTTTTCCATAATTTTGGTCCCCTCTCACGGCTGGCTTCTCAGTATAGCACACTTGTTTGTGCAGAGCAAGTAGAAAACGGTCGCTTTCCAAGAAATTATAAAAATGGTATTTTATAAATTTATTTGGGGAAGGAAAAACATTTTATAAACCACTTGTTTTTACCGTCTGACTATCATATGATAGCTTGATATAAAATGCTGGACTGCTTTGAGGTAGTCTGGGCGAAACCCAAATAGAAAGGCGGGTGGGCGCATGGATACAAGGCCCATTGGGGTGTTTGACTCTGGCTTGGGCGGGCTAACCGCCCTACGGGAGCTATCGGCCCTGTTGCCCCGGGAAGATCTAATTTATTTTGGGGACACCGGACGTGTGCCCTATGGCGGCCGCTCCCGGGACACTATTATTAAATATGCCCGTCAGGATATGGCCTTCCTGCGGCAATACAATCCCAAAGCCATTGTCATTGCCTGCGGCACGGTTTCTACCACAGCCCTGGAGACTCTGCGTCGGGAAAACAATATTCCTATCTTCGGAGTGGTCGGCTCCGCCTGCCGGGCGGCGGCGGCAGTTACCCGCAGCAGGAAGATTGGCCTAATCGGTACCCAGGCGTCCATCCGTAGCGGTGCTTACGAGCGCACCATTATCCCCCTGTGCCCAGGGGCCGAAGTTACCGCCCTGGCCTGTCCCCTTTTTGTTCCCCTTGTAGAGAACGGGCGGTACAAAACGGGGGATATCGTGGTAGAAACAGTGGTAACAGAATATTTGACTCCTTTGAAAGAGACGGGAGTAGACACCCTTATCCTTGGCTGCACACACTATCCCCTACTCAAGGAAGTCATCAGCGTCTGTATGGGCCCGAGGGTAACGTTGATAGATGTTGGGGCACAATGCGCCCGATGGGTGGCAAAGCGGCTGGAGGAGTTGGACTGTCTCAACAGCCAAGCCGGGCCGGGGAGACGGCGTTACTTTGTTAGCGATGACACTGGGGACTTCAGCAGACTGGCCTCCATTTTCCTTGGAGAAGATGTAAGGCATAAGGTAGAGCAGGTAGATATTGCTGCTGTTGAAGTGTGACTTGACGCGTCCGCTTAGATTCTATATAATGTACCGGCCCGACCAGGGCTTGAAAAGTTAATTGAACATATTTTAATGAGGTATCCCATGAGTGAGAATGTTATCATATCCATCAAAGGCAGACAGCTCTTTGATGGGCAGGAGCCGGACACCATGGAACTGGTCACTGCCGGTACACTGGAGCGGGATACAGATGGGGGATATACCCTGTCTTATCAGGAAAGTGAGCTCACCGGCCTGGAGGGTACCCAGACAGTGTTCCACATCCGTGACAACCAGGTTACTCTCACCCGGGAGGGTGAGGTCAATTCCATGATGGTCTTTGAGGAGGGGCGCCGCCACTTCTCCATGTATGAAACCCCCTATGGCGCTTTGTCCGTAGGAGTCAACACCAGACGTATGCGGGCCAACTTGAACCCCGCCGGGGGAGATATTGAGATCGATTATGCCATCGAGGTGGATCACGCTGTTACTGGACAGAATTTATTCCAGATTCATATCAGTAAACCACCGAAATTAAAGCAATAAGATTACAGGTAATTCGCCTCGTCCGTCTTCGGACACACCCCCCTTGCCACCTGTGAGTGACAATCATGAAATTAAGAGGTACTGCCAATGATAAATTTGATTCAGGAAATCAAGGATCAGGCCGCCGCCCTTACCCAGTCCGCCTATGAAAGGACTGCTGCCGAGGGGCTTCTTCCGGCCGGACAGGAAATTCGCGGCAGCGTAGAGATTCCCAAGGACTCTCACAACGGCGATATTGCAAGTTCCTTTGCTATGGCAGGGGCCAAGGCCCTGAAAAGTAATCCCCGCGCTATTGCTCAGCTTATCCTGGAGCATCTGGAGCTGGATGGAACCTACTTTCAGCGGGCAGAGATTGCCGGCCCCGGTTTCCTGAATTTTTTTCTCTCTCCTAAGTGGTATGCCGCCGTAATCAACACGGTGGAAGCCGAGGGTGCGGATTACGGTAGCGTGGACGAGGGTAAGGGGAAAAAAGTGATGGTGGAGTTTGTCTCTGCAAACCCCACCGGCCCCATGCATATGGGCAATGCCCGGGGAGGGGTGCTGGGGGATACCTTGGCTGGGGTACTCCGTCGGGCTGGCTATGCCTCCTGGCGTGAGTTTTACGTCAACGATGCGGGCAATCAGGTTCACAAATTTGCCCAGTCCATCCATGCCCGCTATATGCAGCTCATCCTGGGAGAGGAAGGCTACCCCTTCCCTGAGGAGGGCTACCATGGAGATGATATCAAAGAGCTGGCCCAAGGCTTTTATGCCCTCCACGGCGATGCTTACCAGAATCAGCCAGAAGATGTCTGGTTGGAAGAAATGAGTCGATACGGCCTGTCCGTCAACGTACCCAAGATGAAAGAAGATCTGCGCCGCTATGGCATCGAGTACGACCAGTGGTTTTTTGAATCTGAACTCCACCACTCAGGCTATGTGGCCGAGACAGTGGCGCTGCTAACCCAAAAAGGCTGGACCTATGAACGGGATGGTGCTCTTTGGCTTAACACCACCGAGTTGCTCAAGGAAAAGTACGTTCGAGAGGGTAAAACCCGGGAGCAGACAGACAAGCTGGATCTAAAGGATGATGTACTCCGTCGGGCTAACGGGTTTTATACCTATTTTGCTGCCGATATTGCATACCACCGCAATAAATTTGAAGCGCGGGGCTTTGACAAAGTCATCAACATTTGGGGCGCTGACCACCACGGTCACGTGGCCCGCCTTCAGGCCGCCCTGGATGGATTGGGACTCAACGGATCGGACCGACTGTCCATTGTGCTCATGCAGCTGGTCAACCTCCTCCAGGACGGCAAGCCGGTTCGTATGTCAAAGCGTTCGGGCAAGGCCATCGCCCTTCATGATCTGCTAGATGAAATCAGTGTAGATGCCGCCCGTTATTTCTTCAACAACCGGGTATCTACCAGTGCCTTGGATTTTGACTTGGATCTGGCCGTGCGCCAGGACTCCGAAAATCCGGTATATTATGTGCAGTACGCCCATGCCCGCATTTGCTCTCTGACCGCCAACCTTGCTGCTGAGGGTTGCCTGGTGCGCCCGGCGGCAGAGGTGGATATCTCCCTGCTGACTACGGAAGAAGAGAAGGCCCTTCTCAAAACTCTGGCTCAGTATCCGGAGGAAATCCGGCTAGCCGCTCGAGACTATGATCCTTCCCGCATTAACCGATACGTTACTGCCCTGGCGGGGGATTTCCACCGTTTTTACAACGCCTGCCGCATCAAGGGGGAGGAGGCCGCCTTGGCCGATGCTCGTCTCAAACTGGCTGACACCGTTCGCGCAGTCATTGCAAATGGACTAAATCTGCTGGGTGTGAGCGCCCCCAGCCGTATGTAACGCAACCCACGCAAACTGTCACCGACAGCAAGTTTATTTTTGGGAAGGACTAAGCGTACTATGGATTCGCCCATTGCGTTACACCCCTTTATATTAAAGCCACTGGAAATGGATATCCCCCCCTTTGGAGAGACCCCCTTCGACCAACTGGTAGCGGCCTATCGTACCGCCATAGAAGCGGAGGGCTGGGACGGGGTACTCTTAATGGAAGTATCCAATCTGTCCGCCGCCCGGGCCTGTGCCTTGGCCGCTGGGGAATTGGGCCTGCCCTATGCCGCAGCTTTTCTCTGTGACGATGAGGGAAAGACTCCATCCGGGCTGGACGTGCTGGCTGCCCTCATTGTTATGGAAGGCATGGGTGCCCAGGCATTCGGCCTGTGCTGCAAGGGAAATACGACAAAGCAGCTGGATCGCTTGGCTCCATATGCCTGCCTTCCCTTGTTCCGAATGGAAGGCAAGTCGTGCTTTCCCCTCCATTATAAGGCGTCCTCTCACGATCCCGATGTGATCCCCTGCGCAGGTGGGATGGAGGCGCGTTTTATTACCCCCGATGTGGACGTGGGGGAAACCATTAAATGCTCGCCTAACCTGCTGGAGGACATTCTACGAGCCGAGGATGAGCCAGTGGGCGCCCTGAAAATCGCCATTTTGGAGCCTGATGATTTGGATATCTTTGCACAACACCAGTACGCTGTGCGAGATGCCTTGTGCCTGTGGTCTGACGTGCCTGAACTACTGGAGGGAGGATTGCGCCTCTACCAAGGTCGGGCCTTTTTCGATGGCACGGGAGATTTGCCGTCCAATTTCTTGACTGAAATGAGCCGGAAGTATGGTCTTGTGGTTCTTTAAAATGATTACCCCAACATCATAGATAACCGAACAGAACCAGCTACTATAAGTTATGAGAGGAATGAAAAATACTTTTTGTATAGAAAAATTTTGTTTTATCAAGGAGTGGTGCAGCGGAAGCAGTGCCACTCCTTGATAAATTCTGTAAAATCTTTTGACAATACATTTTCGACAGATCCTCAGCTAAAAGCATATTAAACAGGAGGGAATATTACAATATTGTCCTGTTGCCCAATGTTAATGCAATATGTTAAAATAATAGAAGAAAATACAATATTTTTGTTTTTTCCCGCTGAACGGGAACCAGAAAAGCCGTACCGCCACTGGAAAGCCCCATGGACTGAGGGACGGAGAGAACAAGCCAGGCCTCACAAATAAAATTGAAAGGATGGTATCTATGGCCCGAACAAAAAACAACACATCGATTAAGACCAAGATCGTGATTCGCTTTGGGCTTATTACCCTAGTTCTACTCGTCGTAGGTACGTTTTTTTGGTTTAGTTCTGAAAATGTAAGGGATACCCAAACTCAGGTAGCCCTTGACATTGAAGCAAAGCTGTCGCTTCAGCAGGCAGTGGTGGATCATTATAAATGGGAGGCTATGCTGAATAACTCCATTAACTACCATCTGGAGTTTACGGGCAGCACTGATCCCACTGAGTGCAACTTTGGAAAATTTATTTACAGTGATAAAATTCAAAATAACCCTCAATGGGATACCTTTCTTCAGGAAATTGAGCCCCTGCACAACAAAATTCATGAGGATGCCCAGATCATCCTGGCTCAGACGCAGACAGAAAGCAAGAGGATGCTCTACCTTCAGGAAATTCACCCAACTGTGGATGAACTGGTCAATACTATGAGCAATCACATTGCCGCAATTGACACCACCATCAACGCCGGCCAGCGGGTACAACAGCAAGCAATTAATATCCAGCTTATCATGGTGGTACTCCAATTCTTTGTCCTGTTCACCATGCTGACTGCTATCTATTTCTTTATCCAGAGAGAGATTGTTAAACCGATTCTCCACATTAAGCAGGAGAGCGAGCGCTTGGCCAAAGGTCAACTCGCCCTAGACTTCTCCACAAACTGCAACAATCTCGAAATGCAACACATGGGAGACTCTCTAAACACCTCTGTTGCTGAAATTAAAAAATACATAGACGATATTGCCCGAACCATGGGAGAAATGTCTAATCGGAATTTAAACATCAGGCCCAGCCAACCCTTTATCGGGGACTTTAAGCCTATTGAAGACTCCATTGGCAAGATGCTGTCCGACCTGACTGAAGCCCTGGCCCAAATTGATATTTCAGCTGCCCAGGTTTCAAACGGCTCTGAGCAGGTGTCCAGCGGCGCTCAGGCTCTGGCCCAAGGAGCCACGGAACAAGCCAGTTCGGTACAGCAGCTGGCCGCCACCGTAGCCGAGGTTTCCCGCCAAGTCCAACTTAATGCTGAAAATGCCAGCAAGGCCAGTGGCATGGCAGAAGAGACTTCTGCCGCCGTCGCCTCCAGCAATGAGCAGATGCAACGTCTGATGGCATCCATGCGGGAGATTGACGCAAAATCCAAAGAGATTGGAAACATCATTAAGACCATTGAGGATATTGCCTTTCAAACAAACGTCCTGGCCCTCAACGCTGCGGTGGAGGCCGCCCGGGCAGGTACCGCCGGTAAGGGATTTGCTGTGGTGGCAGATGAGGTGCGCAGCTTGGCCGCTAAGTCTGCCGAGGCCGCCAAGAGCACTACAGTGCTCATCGAAGCTTCTGTCCAGGCCATTAGCTCGGGGGTACGCCTAGCTCAGGATACGGCAGACGCACTGGTGGAGGTTGTGGACGGCGCCAACGAAACCGCCTCCATCATTACAAAGATCGGCAAGGCCACCCAAGAGCAGACCCAAGCCATCTTCCATATCAACACTGGAATTGAACAAATATCCTCCGTGGTCCAAACTAACTCCGCCACCAGCGAAGAGTCTGCCGCTACCAGCGAGGAGCTTTCTGGCCAGGCCGTGCTACTTAAACAGCTTATTGGCACCTTCCAGCTCTTTGAGGCTAACAAGGCCATTTAAACGATCTTTTTATCTTTTTTTAAACCGCCGGTGCATATCGAAAACCGATATGCATCGGCGGTTTTTTCAATTTCTCCTGTTTTATTTATAAAATGTCTAATAGCTTATCCGTATCATG
>JAZQMD010000128.1:0-3537 GCA_045543215.1 Oscillospiraceae bacterium | reverse complement strand
GCAAGCTGCCATACCCCCAGCCAAAAGACTGGGGGTATGATAAAGCGAAGAACTTTTTTAATTGCTTTGAGGAACATAGTAGAAGCCGTCGTCAGGGAGGGATCCACCGATAGAAGCAGGATTGGCATTGTAAAGTACGTTGTAGTAGCCATCGATGGCAGGCTGCATATCTCTGCCGGTGATGCATACCAAATGGCACTGAGGAATGGCTTTGGCGGCAATGGCAGCGGAAGGCGCGATGCCGTAGCCTGCTACCATCTGGGCGGCCTGTTCAACATTGTTGTTGACAAAATCAATAGACTTTTCGTAGTCGTTAAGGAAGGCATCTACTGCCTGGGGATTTTCCTCGAGAAATTGAGTGCGTACCACTACGGCGGTCATGATCAGCTGGCTATCGGTACCAAGGTCGTTCCATGCCTCGGTAAGATCAATGGCAGCCCGTACAGAGCCCTCACTCTGGGCAATGGCGGCAGTAGCGGCCGGGACGGGGAGCATGGCGCACTGGGCTTCTCCAGAGAGAAGCTTGGCGGTGATCTCGGTGGCATCGGTATAAAACTCCAGGGTTACATCCTGATCGGGATCAAGGCCGTTTTCTGAGAGGATATAGCGTAGGGCAAATTCCGGATTGGCCCCCTGACCGGGGGCCAGGATGGTTTTACCCGCCAGATCGGCCACGGACTGGATGGAGGTTTCACCTCCGCCTTCTAAGATGTGGAGTACGCCCAGCGTGCCCAGGGCGATGACGGTGATGGAACCGTCCGTTTTGTTGTAGTAGTTCAGGGCAACGTTGGAGGCCATGGTGGCGATGTCGGTCTCGCCGTTGGAGAGCATGTTAACCAACTCGTCGTTGACCGAAGCGATGGAGTAGGTATAATCATTGCTGGCAGAGCCTGCATCAATGTCTGATAAAAGCTTGGCTGCGCCAATGCCGGTGGGGCCAGAGAGAACGGTGAGGCGGACGGGGGTGGAATCAGAAGGGGGGAGGGGCTGGCTTGCCGAGGGGGAAGGGGGGGCCGAAGTGGAAGGAGTGTTTCCACCCCCACAAGCGGACAGGGAGAAAATTAGGCTAACTGCCATCAAGAGGGAGAGGAGCTTTGGTTGTTTCATGTGAGGTTCCTTCTTTCCTAAAGTGGTTTTAACTTGGCAGCATTGTGGCAGAGGCAAACAGACCGCCTGGGGCTAAGCGCACTGGATTATAAGGGTGTTCTTAGCTGCCTGTGCCGAGCGGATAGGATCAGCTTCAGATGCCGGTGGCATTGCTTGGGGGAGTAGATTACCTTACTCCGGGAAGACTGGATGGGGATAGAGAATGCCAGTGACTTGAATGGTGGACTTTCCTCCACACTGTCCAGCAGGCAATCAGGGGGAAGGTTTTGGTGAAACATGAATTCACCCCATTTTTACCTTAAGTGGTACAAAATGATTGTATGGAAGTAAGGTCCGGCTGTCAAGTCAAAAACTTTGTAAATCATGTCTTGCCGAAAAGCGGCGAATATGGTATGCTTACACCATTGTTGACATAATTTTAAAATAGGCGGGGGGAAAACCCAATTGGGCAATGCAACACGGCGAGATTCAGAGTCTGGAAGGCCTAAGAAAAAGTTGAGCAATTCCGCTGGTATGCGGATTTTGAAAGGATTATATGTGGTAGTTTTTGTTCTTTCGAGCCTGATTGTGGTGGGATATTGCTACCTGACCTTCGGTGTCCAGCCGCCAACGGTGGGAGGGCCCCAGCCCCCTACGGGGGTGGAGGAGAGTCCTGGACAGTCTGCCCCTATAGATAGTGTACAGGTAGAAACGGATCCTGTTCCGGTGCGGCGAGAGCAGGTATATACCTGTTTAATCTTTGGCTTAGATAGTAGTAGTGGCAGTACGGATACCAT
The DNA here is from genome assembly GCA_045543215.1 of Oscillospiraceae bacterium. GTDB lineage: Bacteria > Bacillota > Clostridia > Oscillospirales > Oscillospiraceae > DXYV01. Next base: position 1,654 of record JAZQMD010000128.1, on the reverse strand, counting down.
CATGGTGGCTACCTTCGATGTGCCAAACCAGAAGATCGGTCTGATATCCATTCCCCGGGACACGGTGGTGCGCCTGGATCGTACCCAACCTTGGAATAAAATTAACGCTGCTTACGCCGATGGCGGGGTAGAGCAGATGGATAAGGAATTGGAGCAGTTGCTGGGCTTTCCCATCGACTATTATGTCAAGATCAGGCTATCTGCTTTCAAAAAGTTGGTCAACGCAGTTGGCGGGGTCTGGTATGATGTCCCCTTTGACATGTATTATGATGATCCTTTACAGGATCTGCACATCCATATCTCCAAGGGCTACCAGCTGCTAAATGGGGAACAGGCTATGGGCCTGGTACGCTTCCGGCAATTTAATAATAAGGAGGGATACGGGGACACGGGCCGGGCCAATACCCAGCAGGCATTTATTAAGGCTATGCTCAACCAGGTGCTTTCCGGTGCTTCTCTAGAGTCCATCCCGGGTATGGTAGATATTTTGCTTAACTATGTGGAAACCAATGCTGGGCTGAATGATATGCTCTATTTTGGCAATGCCCTGGTGGGCATGGATCTGAACGGGGCTATTTCCACTGAGACCCTTCCTGCCCAATGGAAAAGCCCTTATATGTGGGTAGAAGAAGAGCAGGCGCTGACCGTAATTAATGAGTTGCTTAATCCCTATACGACCGAGATTACTCAAGATATGGTGGAATTTTTTAAACGTTAAAGAATGAAACCCTATATTCCATATGTTATGTTATTCAACTCTGGGATAGTTGATCTTTAAAATAGGAGGAATGTTTTATGAACAAGACCATTACAGCCCTCAACGCCCCTGCTGCGGTAGGGCCCTACTGCCATGCCAAACTTGCGGGAAACACCTTGTATACCTCTGGACAACTTGGATTAATTCCAGCTACCGGGGAGTTGCCCTCAGGGATAGAAGCCCAGACACGTCAGGCATTGGAAAACCTGAGGGAAGTGCTTGCAGCGGCTGGGATGGGCTTTGCTGATGTATGTAAGACTACCGTGTTTTTGTCCGACATCAACGACTTTGGGGTTATCAACCCCATTTATGCGGAGTATTTCACTGGTGAGCCGCCTGCCCGCTCCTGTGTCCAGGTGGGTGCGTTGCCTAAGGGAGCATTGTTTGAGATCGAAGCTGTGGCTGTGAAGTGAAAAAGCAGAGGGGGCCGCTTTGATTGCGGCCTCTTTTGCTTTCTTCTAAAAATGCATATACTTTAAAAAGTATATTTGTATCTTTAAACTATTAAGGTGGGATGATCGTGAAAAAGACAAGCTTTTGGGTGATTTTGATTGGAGGAATGCTGGTTGTTTCCCTCCTGGCAGCTTTTTTGTTAAGCGGACGGGGAGACGGGACAACTGCCCAGATATGGTTGGATGGTGAGCTTTTGGAGACGGTGAACTTAGAGGTGGTGACCAGTGCGTATTCTTTTTCCCTAGAAGCACATGGAGGGTATAATTTGGTGGAGGTGGAGCATGGACGTATCCGGGTGGCCAAAGCAGATTGTCCCGACCAGGTGTGTGTGCGCCAGGGCTGGATTTCTACCAGAGCTGCACCGGTGGTCTGCTTGCCCCATAACCTGGTTATTGAAATTGTGGGTGGGGAAGGGGACGCTGATACTGTAGTACAGTAAGAAGT
>JAZQMD010000127.1:0-12908 GCA_045543215.1 Oscillospiraceae bacterium | reverse complement strand
CGGCGATGATTCGTGCACCACGACCTTTTGCAGAGGTAGAAGCAACGGATGAGCTTCGATTCCATACCGGTATGAACGAACTGGATCGCGTTCTGGGTGGCGGTGCAGTTCATGGTTCTTTGCTTTACTGTTGAGGGGAGTGGAATGAGGCGTCTGAGTGATTTGTGTGAGGCCTATTTGATGACCCAGCTGGAGCGAGGGTTTCGTACCCTGGATTTTTATAAACAGCTGAGGCTAAATGAATTGGGCGGTGAGGGCCGTCTACGTGGGAATTGAGGATTATCATATGACCGATTTATTTGAAAAATCCATCCATATCCTGGAACTGCCACGGGTGCTGAGTCTACTCTCCGATGAGGCAGCGACTCAGGAGGGGAAGGAGCGCTGCCATGGATTGCGCCCCTCTGCCGATCCATGGCAGGTGGGGAGGTGGCAGGAGGAGACTTCGGCCGCCTTTCATATGTTGGTACTCAAAGGCTCGCCCGGTTTTGCGGGGGTGAAGCCGGTAGCGGCTGCCCTTCAGCGTGCTGACCGGGGGGGAAGCCTGAATACGAGGGAGTTGTTGGACATCGCCGCCGTTTTGCGGGCAGCGCGAAATGCCCGGGAGTATGGCATGGGGGAGGGGAGCGGGAAGGGAGTACTGGACCATCTGTTTGCCTCTCTCTTACCCAACCGTTTTTTGGAGGAGAAGATTACCGGCTCCATCGTGGGAGAGGATGAGATTGCCGATTCCGCTTCGCAGGAACTGGCTGCCATCCGTCGGCATATCCGGGCTTGTGCGGGGAAGGTACGGGATGTGCTTAATAAACTCATCTCATCCTCCCAGGCTAAGTTTCTTCAGGATGCCATTATTACCATGCGTTCGGGACGTTATGTGGTGCCGGTAAAGTCGGAGCATAAAAATGAGATACCTGGCCTGGTACACGATGTGTCCGGTTCTGGCAGCACCTTTTTTGTGGAGCCTATGGGGGTGGTCAATGCCAATAATGAGCTGAGGGAGCTCCAGGCAAAGGAGGAAAAGGAAATTGAGCGTATTCTGGCTGAGCTATCCGCCGAGGCAGCCTCCTTTAAGGAAGACATCGTCCAAAATTATGACTTACTCATTTTGTTGGATGTGATCTTTGCAAAGGCAAAGCTTTCCTCCCGTATGGGGGCTTTGGAGCCTAGACTTGGGGACCATATTGAGTTGGGCAAAGCCAGACACCCTCTTCTGGATCCTAAGACCGCAGTAGCAAACGATCTCCGACTGGGTATCGGTTTTGATACTCTGGTTATCACCGGCCCCAATACTGGTGGTAAGACGGTTGCCCTCAAGACCATTGGTCTGCTCACCCTTATGACCCAATGCGGCCTGCATATTCCCGCCGCCGATGGCAGTGTGGTCAAGGTGTGCTCTCAGGTGTTAGCTGACATTGGGGATGAGCAGTCCATTGACCAGTCTTTGTCCACCTTCTCTTCTCACATGAAAAACATCGTTGGCATTTTGGATCAGGCGGATGACAGTGCGTTAGTTCTCTTTGACGAGCTGGGGGCGGGGACTGACCCGGTGGAGGGGGCCGCTCTTGCCGCTGCTGTTATTGAGGCAACCCGGAGTATGGGGGCTCTGGTGGCCGCCACCACCCACTATGCCGAGTTAAAGGTATATGCGATGACTACCCAAGGTGTGGAGAATGCCTCTTGTGAGTTTGATGTGGAAACTCTGGCACCCACCTACCGTTTACTCATTGGCATTCCGGGGAAGTCCAATGCTTTTGCAATCTCTCGCCGCCTGGGACTGAGTCCGGCTATCATCCAGCGGGCGGCTGAGCGCATCGACGCAGAAAATATACGCTTTGAGGACGTGCTCACCCGCCTGGACGAGCAGCGCCAGGAAATGGAAAAGGAGAGGGAGAAGGCAGCCCGCCTGCGTCGGGAGGCTGAGGAATACAACGAGAAGATCAAGGAATATAAAAACGGCTTAGAGAAGGAAAAGGAGAAAGCGGCAGAACGGGCAAAGGCAGAGGCCAAGGCTATCCTGGAGGAGGCCAGAACGGCAGCGGATCAAGTGTTGAAAGACCTCAATGAAATGCGTCGCCGCCAAGAGGCCCAGCAGTTGGAATGGCAGGATCAAAACGAACAAGGGGCTGAGTTGCGCCGCCGTCTGAACCGGGCGGAGGAGGCCCTGCATCTTACCAATGAAGAGCGGCCGACACCCCCTCTCACCCGCCCGGCAGAGGTGGGAGATACGGTAGAGCATTTGAAGCTGGGGGTGCGTGCTGAGGTAACGGCGGTGAATCGGGATGGCTCCCTCCAGCTGCGGGCGGGAGCTATGAACTTGGCAGCCAAGCAGGAGGAGGTGCGGGTATTGCTGGACGACTGCGCCGCTAAGCGAAAGGCTCAAAAACGGGAAGCCAGAACCGCTATCCACCGTTTCAGCGCCGCAGCTCCTCCCGCAGAGCTGGATCTGCGGGGGATGGAGTCCCTGGAGGCGGTGTCTACCGTTGATCTGTTTTTGGACAATGCTCTGCGTGGTAAGCTGGAGACCGTCCGCATTATCCACGGAAAGGGGACAGGCGCCCTGCGCAAGGCAGTACGGGATCATCTGAAGCGCAGTAAGTATGTCAGTCAGTTCCGTCCCGGGCTTTATGGTGAAGGGGAGGACGGTGTGACGGTGGTGACGCTAAGGTAAAAACAGAGGAAAACAACGTCTGATGACACCTCTTTTTTTCCATTTTGCATAAGGGAAAGCATGCAATTTGTGAAAATTGCCGTTGACGGTAGAAATGAATTTTGGTATGCTATCCTCGGTAGAACTAATTGAATTATGGGGGGCCAAGTGCATGTATATGAAGGAAACTGTCGTGAATAACCAGGTGGGTCTGCATGCCCGTCCGGCTACGTTTTTTATTCAGAAGGCTAACGAATTTAAAAGCTCGATTTGGGTGGAGAAAGACGAGCGTCGTGTAAATGCTAAAAGCCTGCTGGGAGTGCTTTCCTTGGGGATTGTCAGGGGTACGGCCATCAATCTGATTGCCGATGGCCCAGATGAGGAGAATGCTGTGGCCGCCCTCATTGAGTTGATTAACTCCAATTTTTCTGAGTAAGAACACAAGAACAAAAAGCGCCGCGGTTCTTCGCGGTGCTTTTTTCATTGGTGCAGTCAAATGGAGAGGAGGAATGCTGAATGACTTTTGAGCAACTAAAGCAAAGGGCCAGGGAACTACCCTTGAAGCCTGGTGTATATATCATGCAAAACATCAAAAACGAGGTCATCTACGTTGGGAAGGCAAAGGCTTTAAAAAACCGGGTATCTCAATACTTTCAGGAATCTGCGGGTCATTCGGAGAAGACCAGAGCCATGGTGTCCCAGATCGATCATTTCGATGTAATCATTGCGCAGTCCGAGTTTGAAGCCCTGGTACTAGAGTGCTCTCTTATTAAACGGCATCAGCCACACTATAACATTTTGCTTAAGGATAGTAAGGGATATCCTTATATTCGTCTGACTGTGAAGGATGAATACCCTAAATTTTCTTTAGCCAATAAGCCTGCAGATGATGGAGCCAGGTATTTTGGGCCTTACGGTAGCAGGGGGGCGACTCAGAATATTATAGATGCTCTGCTTATCGCACTTAAGCTGCCCTCCTGCAGTAGAAAGTTTCCAAGGGATATTGGGAAGGAGCGGCCTTGCCTAAATTATTATATGGGACAGTGCGATGGGTATTGCCGGGCTGATGTAGATCAGAGTCTTCATCAGGAGGCTATGGCCCAGGCGGTGCGCCTGCTGGAAGGTAAGTATGACGAAGTGGTAGACGAACTTACGCAGGATATGGATAAGGCGGCTGCTGGGCTGCGCTTCGAGCGGGCGGCTGAGCTGCGCGATCGCATCCGCTCCATCGAACTTTTAGGTAAGCGGCAGAAGGTGGTGGCGGGCTCTTTGGCAGATACCGATGTAGTCGGTTTTCATCGAGGAGAAGCAAAAAGCTGCTTTGTGGTCCTCCATTATGTGGCTGGTGAGCTTGCGGCAAAGGATTGGGAGTTGGTACAGACTCCCCTGGAGGAGGAAACGGGAGAGGCGGTATCTTCCCTGGTGGCGCAGTATTACGGGGGAAGGAACCGCCTACCTCGTCAGATCTTGCTCCCCTGTGAGATGGAGGATGAGGTTCCTCTAGCCCGCATGTTGACCCAGGCGGCGGAGGGAAAAGTAGAACTGGTAACTCCCAAGCGGGGGGCTAAAATGGATCTAATCCGTCTGGCCAATGAAAATGCTGCCGAGGAGGTGGAGCGGGCCACTACGAAAGAGGAGCGGCGCAATAAGCTGTTAGAGCTGCTGGGCCACACTCTGGGTCTGGAGATACCACCAAGGCGTATAGAGGCCTATGATATCTCCAACACAGGCAATACCAATATCGTCGCGTCCATGACTGTCTTTACCGATGGCAAGCCTTTAAAGAGAGATTACCGTCATTTTAAATTGAAGGACATGGCCCACGCCGATGATTATGCCTCCATGGAACAGGTACTCACCCGCCGCTTTCGCCGTTATCTGGACGGGGATGAAAAGTTCAGCAGTCGGCCTGACCTGCTGTTGATTGACGGCGGAGAGAATCATGCTAGAGTGGCCCTGAGAGTATTGGAGAGCCATGGATTGGGTATTCCGGTGTTCGGCATGGTGAAGGATGGTCGCCACCGTACCCGGGCTTTGGTGACACCGGATGGGAGGGAGATCGGCATCCAGGCAGAGCAAAGCTTGTTTGCCTTCATCGGACGGATTCAGGAAGAGACGCACCGTTTTGCCATTGAGTTTCAACGACAGTTGCAGGCAGGGCAAGTGAAAACCTCTATTTTGGATCAGATCCCTGGTGTAGGAGAAAAAAGGCGTAGGGATCTGCTAAAACACTTTAAAAGCCTTAAAAACATTAGAGAAGCCACCCTGGAGCAGTTAGGTGAAGTGGTACCTAAGAATACTGCCCAGGCGGTATACGATTTTTTTCAGGGAAAGGAAGGGCACACCAGTCCTTCATCCGAAAAGCGGAGGTTTTGATATGCGCGTGATTACAGGTTCTGCACGAGGTAAGCGGCTTAAGGAACTGTCTGGTCTGGATACAAGGCCCACCACCAGCCGCGTAAAGGAGGGGCTGTTCAATATTTTACAGTTTGATGTGGAGGGGCGGCGTGTGCTGGATCTGTTTGCAGGCACGGGACAGCTTGGTATTGAGGCCCTGTCCCGAGGAGCAGACTTTTGTGATTTCGTAGATAACCGTCATGCGGCAGTTAAAATTGTGAAGGAAAATCTGGAAGCCACTGGGTTGACAGGACGCTCGACCGTCCATTTACAGGATTGCTTTACTTTTTTAAAATTGAACCAGGGAAAAAAATCCGGCTTGGTATTTTTAGATCCCCCTTATGCATCATCTGCCTTGGAGCAGGTGATGGAGGCCATTGTGGACATTGACATCGTAACAGGAAATGGTATAATAGTCTGTGAAAGCCCGCTAGATAAAGCGTTGCCGGAGTTGAATGCACCCTATCAGAAGGGGAAGGAATATCTTTATGGTAAGATCAAGCTGACCATGTACCACAGGAGTGTGTGAAACATGAGACGAGCCATTTATCCAGGCAGCTTTGACCCGTTGACTTTGGGACATCTGAATATTATTAAACGGGCGGCCGCGATATTTGACGAGGTTATTGTGGCGGTCATGGTAAATTCTCGGAAGCGGGATACGGGGCTGTTTACTCCGGAGGAGCGGGTGGAACTGATTCAAATGGTTACCTGTAACATCCCTAATGTGTCAACGGAGTGGTCGGACGAGTTGTTGGCGGCCTTCGCCCGGCATAAAAAGGCCAGGGTACTGGTGAAGGGTCTGCGGGCAGTATCCGACTACGAGTCGGAGATACAGATGGCCATGATTAACAGTAAGCTCTATTCTAAACTGGATACCATCTTCTTGTATACCAGCCCTAAATATGCCTACCTTAGTTCTACTGTGGTCAAGGAGATGGCCCATTATGGCGCTGACCTGTCGGATTTTGTACCCAGGGAGATTATTGATCGAGTAAATAAAAAGATGATGGAGCGGCTTTCCGCCGCCGAAGATCAGGAAGAAAAATAATGGGGCCAAGGCCCAGATTAGAGCGCCAAAGGGCGCTGGGAGGTCAAGATGGCGACTGGTGTGGAAGAATTGGTGGACATGCTTTTTACTATGATTGATGAGGCAAAAAATGCGCCTTTTAGTAGTGAAAAGTGCATAATTGAACGGGACAAAGCCCTGGATTTACTGGATGACATCAAGGCTCAGATGCCAGTGGAGTTGGCTGAATCCCGGAAGGTCGTTGCAGCCCGGAACGAATACATAGCTGCCGCCAAGCGTGATGCGGAGGATATCCGTAAGCGAGCTGAGGTCGAGGCCAGAAAGATGGTAAATACCGAGCAGGTTATGAATATGGCGCGGAAGCATGCCAATGAGTTGGTACGTCAGGCAGAGAACAAGTCCCGGGAGTTACGCCGCAGCGCAAATGAGTACTGTGAGGATTTGCTCCGGCGGGCGGAGGATGCCATGGGGGAGGCTTATAATGAGGCTCGCCGGACCCGGGCCAGTTTCCGTGCTGCGGCAGGTTCATCTTCAGGAGCTTCCCCAAAAGAGGGGCAGGAGACTCCAGCCCGGAATAGCCGGATGTTTAATGTAGAGGCCCGTCGTTAAAGTAAGTGGTTGGAATGACAGTAAATAGGCCCACCGGCCCAATTTGGGCTGGCGGGCCTATAATATTTTAAAATATTTTTTGAAAGCAGTAGTACTTAGACCTTTTTAGAAAAGGTCTTTTTTCTTTAAAATAACTGCTACTACCGCAATGAGGGCCAGGGAGCATACCAGGGGAATCCACCAAAATTGATTGAGAGGTAGGCCATTTACATTCATTCCGTAGAAACCAAAAACAATATTAGGAATGGTGAGCAAAATGGTGATAGAGGTGAGAACCTTCATAATGACATTAAGGTTGTTAGAGATAACTGAGGCAAAGGCATCCATCATACCTGAGATGATGGATGAGTAAATATTAGCCATCTCGATGGCCTGACGGACCTCAATAAGCACATCCTCCAGGAGATCGTGATCCTCTTCATATAGGGTGATGATGCGGCCCCGGAGGATTTTCTCCAAAGTGACTTCGTTGGCCTTGAGAGAGGTGGAGAAGTAGACAAGGGACTTTTCCAAGTCTAGAAGCTGGATAAGTTCCTTGTTGCGCTGGGATTTATAGAGTTGCCGCTCCATATAATTATAGATTTTATCAATTTGCTTCAAGTATTGCAAATATCGTTTGGCAACTATTAACAGGATGTTTAAAATGAAAGCGGTGCGCTGCTGGGTACGTACTCCTTTGACCAATCCGTCCTGGAAGTCTCGTACAACCGATGTCTCCTTGAGACAGACGGTAATAATGTGTTTTTCCGTAACAATGATACCCATGGGGAGGGTGGAGTACACTACCGCGTCATTTTTTTCCACGGCAGGGATGTCAATAATAATGAGGGTCTGACCATCTTCGGTATCAATACGTGATGTCTCTTCCTCGTCCAGGGCGGCCCGGAGGAAGGAGGGTTTAACATTAAGGGTAGCGGCGACGATATTAAGCTCATCCTCACTGGGGTAGATGAGATTGACCCAACAGCCGTCCTCTATCTGTTCCAACTTGGTCATTTTGCCGTCAATGGTCTTGTGAATACTTAGCATTGGGATCACGCCTTTCCGGGCGCGGGAGGGTAAAAGATAAACTCCTAAAAGTTACCCACTGTGATGGAGGGAAGGGAGTTTTGCGTATCCATTCCAATTTTGGAAAGGGAACCACGCGTCAGCCTATTTAAAAAAGAAGATACCCTACGACGCACCACTTTAGTGTCTGCCGACCAGAGAAAAATATCCGGGCAGGTACCGCAGCGGGATCATAGGGCAGGAAAAGGGCATAGCGCTTCCAAACTCTCAGGCTACACACTAGGTGTGAAGGGCCAGAGGCGGGTCAGCATTGCACGCAATTCTTCCATATGGAAAGGAAATACGTGGTATTTGTAAGACACATGCCCTTACCGGCGGAGGATACGCCGCGGCGGCTGGATGGGACTTCGACTGTAAGGATCGCTGGTCACGGCGAAAATCACTCCTTTTATTACAATTTTTTAATAATTTTATTATAGGATAAAAACTCCTTTTTGGCAAGTCTGAAACGTGAATCCGGCAAAAATTTTACAATATAAAAAATTTACAGCAGAGCAAAGCTCCGCTGTAAAGAGTTTGTTTTTATTTGCCTCGGTTAAAAATTTTAAAGATATCATCAAAGGGATCGCTCTCAGGTTCATTAGAATCCTCAGAAAGAGGGACAGGAGGCTTAATTTTAAACTCATCTTCCTGCTTCGGCTCCCGCTGGGCCTCAGATTGGTCAGCATTGTCTTTGTTGGGTACAGGATTGGCCACCGAGCCAAAGCCAGTGGCAATAACAGTGACCCGAATTTCGTCCTCCAGGTTTTCATCAAAAGCAGCACCCAGCATAAATAGAGCCTGAGGATCAGCAACCTCTTTGACCATGGAAGTTGCAATCTCTACTTCTTCCAGACCCATATCCATTGGGCCGGTAATATTGACGATGACCCCTTTGGCTCCGTCAATGGAGGTTTCCAGTAAGGGGCTGGAGATGGCCATTTTGGTGGCCTCCTCCGCCTTATTCTTACCAGCAGCTCGTCCAACTCCCATGTGGGCCATGCCAGCATCCTTCATAACAGCGGTAACATCTGCAAAGTCCAGGTTAATCAGGCCGGTAGTAGTGATGAGGTCGGAAATGGACTGTACCGCTTGGCGGAGTACGTCATCGGCAATTTCAAAGGCATTGGCGAAAGTGATCTTCTGGTCGGTGGCGTACTGAAGGCGGTCGTTTGGGATGATAACCAGGGAATCTACCTTGTCCCTCAGTGCGGCAATTCCTTTCTCCGCTTGTTCCATGCGACGGCGGCCCTCAAAGACAAAGGGCTTGGTAACCACGCCTACGGTTAGAATACCCATATCCTTGGCAATGCCAGCCACCACAGGGGCGGCTCCGGTACCGGTACCACCGCCCATACCGGCGGTGACGAAAAGCATATCTGTGCCCTCCAGAGCCTTGGAAATCTGTTCCCGACTTTCCTCAGCGGATTCCCGGCCTACATCGGGATTGGCGCCTGCGCCTTTGCCGCTGGTGAGCTTTTCCCCGATCTGGATTTTCATGGTTGCTTGGGACACATTTAAAAACTGCTTGTCCGTATTGACTGCGATAAATTCCACACCCTGCATGCCCGAGCGAACCATGCGGTTGACCACGTTGTTACCACCGCCACCTACGCCAACTACCTTAATAATATCCTCACTATTGAAGCCGGGGTCCATTTGAAAAGCCATGAACAAGCCCCTCCTATGCAAAATCTATCCACGGTAAGAGATGGTATCACAGCCGCTCGGCTGCGATACCATCTTCCAGCGCGGATCAGGCCGCCGCAGGCAGGACCCACTGAGCCTATGGTATGTCAAGCCAAAATGAAAATTACATTTTGTACTATTGTATCCCGAAACATAAGGCAGGTCAATAGAAAATTTTCGTTTTTGGCCTATTTCTCATGTCGGAAATGCACATATCCGGTAGTGTTGTAGTAGGTAAAATCAAAAATACCAGTCTCATCCTCCGCCAGTTCCTCCGCCACGGCACGATTAAACATGGAAAGGTATTCATCAAAGTTGCCGGTGGAGGGGAGGAGCAAGGTGAAGCGGTCTGTATATTTTGCAGTGAAGGTACCCTCAGTGGAGCAGTCCAAGGAAACTAGATTTTCCAGCATGAGGTGACGCTCCAGAGCTTGGAGGAAGGCCAGGGCATGGTCCCAGCGGGTGTTTTCTTCTCCAGACAGGGAGGCCCAGGTGCCAGGAACGGGGGCCACGAGGGTCAGTCCAGTAAGGACTGGGTATCCATCGGAGGTGGAGACAGCTTCCAATAGTTTGCCGGAGCTGTTGACTAGCCACCAATCGTTCTCTGCCTTCACAGCTACAGCCGGCCTTGCTTCTTTTACCGTAATCAGTACGGTGGAGGGGAGGACGCGGCGGATGGAAACCGATTCTACATAAGGAAGATCGGTGCGGATTCGTCGAACGATACGGTTTTTATCTAAAAGGGCAAGATAATTGCCGCTCTCAATGCCAGAGGTCTGGATCACATGCTCGGTAGTATAGTGACTATTACCTGACACGTTGATGGTCTCTACCCGGAAAAAGACGATACAGCCGGTGGCCATAGCCCCCGCTGCTGCCAAAACGGCAAGCAGCTGATAAAGCGTGCGGAAACGCCCTCTGGTGCGGCGGGTTCGATTACGACGTCGTGCGGGCATGGCGGTTCTCCCTTATATCTATGTTTCATTGATTATGTTTGGAAAAAGGGGGTGGTCTAAGTAACTTTCTCTTAAGGCTTTCGGCGGATATTCCCTCCCAGGCGGGAGAATATCTCTTCCAAGTGCTGATAACCCCGGTCAATATGATGTAAGCCGTATATACTACTTTCTCCCTGGGCGCCTAAGGCAGCAGCGGTCAGGGCCCCGCCTCCACGCAGATCATCAGCGACCAGTCTGGCCCCGTGGAGACAAGGAACCCCTCGGATCAGGGCCACCCGACCCTCTACGCCGATGTCCGCTCCCATGCGGTTTAGTTCAGGGACATGGCGATAGCGGCTTTCAAATAGGTTCTCGACAAAGAGGGTGGTACCATCGCCGGCGGCTAGGGCAGCCATAACGGGGGCCTGGGCATCGGTAGGAAAGCCTGGATAGGGCGAGGTGCGTACAGCGGACACTCCACGTAGGGGGCATGTTGTATCCCGGCGCAGACGGACGGAGGTTGGTTCACTGGTAATGTGGCACCCCGCCTCAGAGAGGATGGCAGTAACGGGGGAGAGCTGGCGATAATCCACCCCGGATACGGTCACATCGCCTCCGGCGCAGGCGGTAGCGGCCAGCAAGGTGGCAGCCACGATGCGATCACCCATAATGGTATATTCTCCACCTGAAAGGGGCCTACCTCCGGTGACTGATACCACCGATCCGCCACCACCTCTGATTTCTCCTCCCAAGCTATTGAGAAAGTCCTGAAGTGCGGAGATTTCTGGCTCCCGGGCAGCATTGTGGATGGTGGTAACCCCTTTGGCGCCGCAGGCGCACAGAATTGCGTTTTCAGTGGCTCCCACACTGGGCATGGACAGGAAGATATCCCGGCCCTCCAGGGAAGAGGCGGTGCAATGGAGGCCCTGAGCATCCTCGGTGACTGTGGCACCCAGGGTGCGTACGGCAGCCAGGTGGAGGTCGATAGGCCGGGCGCCGATCTCACAGCCGCCGGGCATGGTCAGGTGGGCGCTGCCCGTAACTGCCAATAAAGGCCCCAGAAAGATGATGGAAGAACGCATGGCTCGCATCAGTGATTCAGGAATGCTACCGCTGGTCACTGGACCTCCAGAGACAGTGACTGTTTCTCCTTCCCGCCGAGCAGGACGGCCCAGGTGAGCAAGAATTTCTAGGGCAGCAGATACATCGGTCAGGTCGGGACAGTGATGGAGTGTGACTTCACCTTCCGTAAGAAGGCAAGCGGCCAGAATGGGCAAGACGCTGTTTTTGGCGCCGTGGACGGAGCAGACTCCTTCCAGGGGACTGCCGCCGGTAATTTGAAAATGACTCATGTTCAGCCCTCCGCACAGGATTGTTAGCCCCCTGTCAACTGAGGGCACTCCATCCTATGAAAAAGGGCGGGATTCGGTGATTAAAGTAGGGTGCAGAGGGCCTGATAAATGGTTTCTGCGGCATTTGGGGAAGCCATGGCGGTCAGCACCCGACCCATAGAGGCCCGTTGATCTGAATCAAAAAGAAGAGTTTTTACATGCTGGTAGAGGATATCGCCTGAGCATTCTGTCTCTGGAAGGAGGATGGCTCCGCCCTGGTCAGCCAGGACTTGGGCGTTTTTAGTCTGGTGGTCCGCCGTTACGTTGGGAGAGGGGACCAGGATAGCGGGGCGTGCGATGGCGGATAGTTCGCTGAGGGTGGCGGCCCCTGCCCGGCAGAGTACCAGATCGGCAGCTGTCATGGCCAGGGGCATGTCGTAGATATAGTCCCGCAGGTCAAGATTGGGCATTGAACCGGGGTTCAGACCCTTTGCTTTCAGATGGGCGGTCATGGAGTGGAAATTCCGCCCGGCAGAGTGGATATGGTGGAAGTTGGCGTTTTCCCGGGCTGCGCGAAGGATGAAGTCTTCCATATGGCTGTTCATATTTTCTGCCCCGAGAGAACCCCAGAAAGAGAGCACCATGGGTTTTGTGCCGGACAGTCCCAGCTGTGTCCTAGCCTCCTGGCGGGTAAAGCGGAAGAAGTCCGGACGCACAGGGGTGCCGGTGACCACGACCCGTTTGGCCTTGCCATAGTGGGCCACAGCTGCCTCAAAGCCTACCATTACCAGGTCGACTGCGCCAGCCAGGAACTTGGTGGTCACGCCGGGAAATGCATTGGATTCGTGAATGGCGGTGGGAATCTTCCGGCGGGCGGCGGCTTTTACAACCGGGAAGGAGGCATAGCCGCCGGTACCTACTACCAGACTGGGCTGAAACTCTTCTAAAATGGCCTCCGCCTGCTTACGGGCGGTGCGCAGGCCAGAGATTACTTTTATATTGTTTTTTAAGGCGACCAGATTCTTGCGGTGGTCCAGATGTTGGATGGTGACAGTACGACATAGAGTGGGTAATTATATCGTAGCTGAGCCAGAATGGAGACTGGATAAGGTAAAGTGCGCGTGTGACGCGCATATTTTTCGACCACAGAGCCCATGTTGTGAGACTCATTGCTACCCCGGGGAGTATACTGCGAGGGCCGTCCCAGGTCAAAATTGAGTTCA
>JAZQMD010000126.1:0-8528 GCA_045543215.1 Oscillospiraceae bacterium | reverse complement strand
CCCTCCCATATAGCCTTGCTGGAGCGAATGGCATCTTACCTGGGTTGCCGGGATGTAATTAAAACCACCCCAGAGGAGCATGACACCCTTATTGCTTATACCAGCCAGGTGATGCATGTGCTGGCAGTAGCAGTCTGCGATGATCCTATCCTCTTTTCCTGCAAAGGCTTTGAAGGCGGCTCTTTTAGAGACTGCACCCGGGTAGCCGCTCTGGACGTACCTTTGTGGACTCAACTTTTCTCTCTCAATGCTCCTGCTCTATGCCAGATTATCCGCACCCTGGAGGACAATCTGCGCTCTTATCGGGAGACCATTGAAAGCGGGGACAAGACAGCTCTTGCAGCCAAGTTGGCCTATTCCGCCAATCGGAAACGACAGATGAGCCTGGAATAATATAAACAAGAAAAAACCACCCTGTGCAAAAGCACCGGGTGGTTTTAGAATTTATTATACCTGTCCAAAATAACTATTCTTACCTGTGTATCACCCGCCTTCTCCTCAAATATGTTCTCTTTTCCCAGTCCCTACCCCGGCATGTTTCCCTTTCTTCCACCATATACATGGAACACATTTTGTTTATGGGGGATGATTGATGTGACTAAAACGGCGAAAAAAATCCGCATTTTTCTTATACGGCGTAAGTGGTGGGCTGCAGCCGGTTGCCTGCTTCTGGCAGTAACCATGCTCTGGGCAGTTAACTACCCTGCGGCTGTGGGAGCCTACGCTGCAGAACGACAGCTTCCCATCTACTGTGTGGAAAAGGACTACAAAGTGGTATCCCTCTCCTTCGATGCGGCTTGGGGAAACGAAGATACCCAACAACTCATTGACATCCTTGGCAAATATAATGTAACAGCCACTTTCTTCGTTGTAGGGGAGTGGGTGGATAAGTATCCCGAGTCAGTGAAAGCGCTGTCCGATGCGGGGCACGAGATCATGAGCCACTCCAATGACCATGCCCATTTTAACTCCCTTTCCACCGACCAGATCATCGCAGATATTAACGCCTCCTGTGATAAAATTGAGGCCGTCACCGGTGTGCGCCCCACCCTATTCCGTCCTCCCTACGGGGAATATGACGACCATGTGGTGGCTGCTGTACGCTCCATGGGTATGGAACCGGTACAATGGGACGTAGATAGCCTGGACTGGAAGGATCTATCCGCTACGGAGATTACCCACCGGGTAACATCCAAGGTTCAACCCGGCTCCATTGTCCTTTTCCACAATGCCGCCCTCCATACTCCGGAGGCCCTCCCCAGTATCATTGAAAATCTTATTCAGGAAGGCTACCAATTTCTTCCTATTTCCCAACTTATTATCCCAGGCCAATGCGGGGTGGACTATACCATGGACCACGCGGGGAAACAGATCCCAGCAAAAAAGCCCTCATGATCCGTCCATATTTATAAACACAAAGCCCTCCGCCTATCCGGGCGGAGGGCTTCTCCTTCTTATTCACACAGGATAATCGAAGATCATCTCAATCCCCTTTCGGAGGGCTTCCCCATCCAGCGGCCCAATCCCATAGGCCACGCCGCGTCCTTGCGCGTCAATAAAGTAAGTAGCGGGGATAGAGCTGACCCCATAGGCCACGGCAGCGCTACTCTCCGTGTCAAAATACACTGGGAAAGAATAGCCGTTATCTTCAATAAATTTCTGAGCGGTTTCCAGCGTCTCCCTACCCCCTGTACAGTTGACCATTAGAAACTGAACATCCTGTCCATATTGAGTAAAGGCCTCGTCGAAATCCGGCATTTCGCTTTTGCAAGGGCCGCACCAGCTCGCCCAAAAATTTAACACCACAGGCTTACCAACAAAGTCAGAAAGGGCAACCTTGTTCCCTTCCCCATCCACCACGGTGAAATCAGGGGCGGGCGTAGGCTCCCCTGAACTCTCCGAAGCCCCAGAGGCTCCTCCTTCTCCATCTGTAGCCTCTCCCTCTAGGGATTCGGAAGGCTCCACAGTGGTTTGGCCCTGTTCAGCCACCAGAGAGCCTCCTCCTAACATATCCCCCAGTTCTTTATAAAGAAAATAGGCCCCACCTATCAGGAGAATAAAGGCAAAAACAATAAACAAAAGAGATTTTTTCTGTTTCATATTGGTTCTCTCCCTAACTTAGCAAGACCAGCAAGCGGCCTAAGGTCCCGGTGGCCATGAGCACCCCGATCAGGATGAGCAGGATACCGCACACCAAATTGATAATCTTGTAGTTTTGTTTAATAAAATTAAAGGCAGTTTTCAGCTTGTCAATGAGTACAGCACTCAGCAGGAAGGGCAAACCCAGTCCCAAGGAATAGCATAGCAACATGAGCATCCCCGCCGTCGCCTCTCCCTGTTGGGAGGCAAGCATCAATGCCGACCCCAGAAAAACTCCCACACAAGGTGTCCAGCCCAGGGAGAAAATCACGCCAAACAGTAGGGCAGACACAAAACCCATACCGCTGGTATCCACCGCTCGACTGCTCCCCCGAAAGAGACTCAGTTTAATAATCCCCAAAAAGTTCAACCCGAAAAAAATAACTACTACGCCAGAGATCAGGTTTACTATACCTTGGTGAGCTCTAAGAAATCCCCCCACCGTTCCCGCAAGGGCGCCCATAAGTACAAAAACCAGGGTGAACCCCAGCACAAAGCCTAATGCCCTGACAAGGGTTTTGCCCATAGTCCGCTCCCCACCCCCCGCAAAATAGGAGATGTAAATAGGAATCATGGGTAGTAAACAGGGGGAAATGAAGGTAATGACTCCCTCCAGAAAAGAAATTAAGTATTGCATAAAAACGCGATCCTTCCTACCTCGGTGGCTTTAGGATACCATCGGTCTATGGTAAGCATTTTTCATTTAGTATACCTTATTTATACTTTCTGTCAAGCTTTTTACATATATCTCATATATCAAAATTTTTATTTCATATTTAGTATTGTAATCTCTATACAATAAAAAATATGCCTTTTACTTGCAATTTAAAAAATGTGCCGTTTGCAAATTACAAGCGGCACATTTTTTAAAGAATTATGCGTATGTGTCAATATACCGCCCCATAGGAGGCTGGGTAGGGAGCATTTCCAGCAATTCCTGAGCAGCCAGCGTCTGGGTATCCATAACTTTTTTGGTTATTGCAATGGAATAATTGGTTGCATACTCTACAGTCTGCATGTCCATAGCCGTACCGGCAATTGCTTCCATCATAATTTACTCCACCTTTCTTCTTTTTTCTGATGGATTATTTACAGGCCTTCGTTTCAAGGAATCTCCGGGCAACTGTCTGCTTGCTTCCCCCTCCAGCATACCACCCAATAGATCCAGCAACGCAGCAGGGGCAGCCTCCTCCATGGCGGAGTCAAGGTTAGTGGCAGTAGCGGTCACCAATTCACTGCGTAAAATAGATACATTCTCCGGCGCAGAGATAGCCAAGCGCACTCGGGAACCATCCACAGCCACCACAGAAATAGTAATATCCTCTCCAATTACCAAAGATTCACCAACTTTTCGCTGTAAAATCAGCACGATGTGGCCCCCTCCCTGCGACCAAACTGAGCCAAAGGATGCCGCATTTCATAGTTACCTGTCTCTAAGATAATCTGCCGCGCCACATGGGTTTTGGGATTGAGGGCCACCGGACACTTTAAATTCACTGTACTGTCCGAAACCGGATTTTTCACTACACACAGGACATAGTAGCACAAATCCTGACTTTGTGCCACATCCAGTGTTTTCAGCTCTGCCGGTTGGAGTTCGGGGGCATAGTCGGGACGGAGTGCAAAAGGGTCCATAACCACGAAGGCCAGAGCAGGAGTTACCATGCTCTGAAGGCACAGCAGGCTTCCACCGCTGCCCTCGAAGGATAAGAGGAGAAACCTAGTCTCTTCCTCAAATCCAAATAGTCCGGAGGGGAAATGAATGGCCTCCTCCTCCTCGTATTCAATTTCTCCAAAATATTTTGTCTGGAGCTTCAATGTGAATCCTCCTGTCAAACTTCCACGTCCACCGATTCATGATTCGGATCAGAGGACGGGGGCACATAAATGGGGCCGCCCACGTATTTAATCACCACTTCGGGCCGCTGTTTCACTGAAATCTCAATGTCGCCCGGGGTGAACTCAAACTTAGGCCTGCTAAGCCGCCAATCAAAATTAAGTTTGTCCATCTCAAAACGAATCTGCATCTGTCCAGGGTCCCAGGTAATTTCAGGCCTTACATCGGGCAAGAAGTCTAGCCCCACATTCGTTTTGAGATTTTTCACCTGTGACTCGGCGGCAAACTGGGTGACCATCTCCTGGCCGATCTTGGCATCGAGAAGAAGCTGCCCCTGCTGAGCATAAGTGGCTGTGGCCGCATAAGCGGCCTGCTGACCCTGCTGGGCCCGCTGCTCGATAGAGCGGATTGCTGTTGGCACGATAGAATTACGGGCCTCAAAAGTGTCCAGGTTTAGGCGGATGGGGCGGCTTTTGATGCTTAGTCCCCCGTCACTACGGGATATCTCCAGGTCAGCCGTACCCCTGGTGTATTCCAGCTTCGCATTGGTAACCTTCATCTCAATCTCAATGGGGACCGTCTTAATTTCAATCAGAGGATACATAGCGGCAATGACACTTCCTTCCTGAACAAATTAAGTCCTGGGCCAGTTTAATTCATATAGTCCATGAGGCTTTGGGAAAGAATACTGTTTCCCACCTTCAGGGCGGCGTTGTAGCAGTACTGCGCCCAGGAAAATGAAGTGATGGCATCAGCCAGATCCACACTCTCCAGAGTCTCGAACTGCTCATTAAGTGTATAAGCGGTGTTTTCCAGCTGGGCATGGTTATCCTTTAGAAAGGATGCCTCCGCATCCATATCCACATGCATGGCCCGCAGCTTTTCAGATGCATCCTGCAGCTTTCCCGCTAAACGGTTAAGCTCTGCATAATCACTGGACTCGGCCCAGTCTCCGTCCTTAAAATTAGAGCAAATCTCACCCATTCTCCTGATGATAGTCGCAATATTCTTCGGGTCCCCATCCGCATCTACACCATAGCCCAGGAAGGTAATACCCTGAAACGCCATATTAAAGGCGCTCGATTCAATTAGCTCACCATTTTCATCTTCCTGAAGCCCCAAGCCGATGTCTACATAATTCTTCTCTCCAAGCATATAATCCAGCTTGGCCTTATCCTCAACGAGTTTATCATACTCCGTGACGCTGATGGTAGTACCATCTTCCTTGAGATAAAATCCACCGCCAACTGCCTGTGCGCCGTTGGCATCTACTTCGACGGGAACGGGAGGGGCAACAGTCTCATCCATCTTTACCGCAGGCACCATCGTGTCCACCGGTACCCCCCGGTAGTAAAGCTGCTGGATGCCAACCTCATCCATACCTTTTTTCAGCATAGTAGTATCCGCAGGCGCGGATGCGCCAAGAGTTGACAGTGAACCTGCTTTCTTTGCGGTAAACTTAATCGTCCCGGCCTCTACAGATGCAGTCCAATCATCCTTATCCGCCGCATTTGTGTTATAGTCCGCAGCAAAAGCGGCCAGCTGTGCCTCAAGGGTTGTCTCTGTCGCCTTCGTGGTATAGGTATGCCCGCCAATGCTGAGTGTCTCACCGGCAGCCACCTGAACCTGATAGGCCGACTTGTAAACAGCCGTAACAGCTGGCCTAGCCCCCTCCTTCCATTCAAAGGGAACATTAAGGCCATCCGCTCCAGCGAATGTAAAGGTATCGCCGTATTTTGCATTCATGGTCTGCACAATACTCTCCGACAATTGCTCGAGCTGCTGTCCCAGAGCAACGCGCGCCTCCCCTTTGGGGTCATCCAACGCTTGAATCACGGTAGACCACGAGGAGTTCTGTGTCCGGTTGTCCACCATATTGACCACGCTCTCTAAAGAACTCCACGCTGTATCGTATTTGCGGATGACCGCCTCACTGACCGTGTATTGGCTGCTGGTACGCAGGAAGGAGCGGCGCAGCTGGAAAGCCTGTGAAGCGGCGGCGGGGTCCTCGGCATAGGAATTGAAGCTACGCTGAGTCAACACCGTATCCCGGGCGCTGTTGAGGGTGGTAAAAGAGTGCATCAAATTTCTTCTATAACTCCTGAGTACACCATTTGTAGTCGCTCGAATCATAAAAATGCCTCCTTATAGGCCAACAATACCGGTGTTGTTGATTAGCTTGTCAAGGGCCTGGTCCAGTGCAGTCATGAGACGGCAGGCGGCGGTATAGGACTTTTGATACTGCATCAGATTCATAGCCTCATCGTTCAAATCTACGCCGGAGACATTATCCCTGCTGGTATCCAACTCCACTGAAGCGTTATAGTAAGTATCTAGCATAACCCCTGTACTACGGGCATCGTTACCCAGAATAGAATTCATATTATTAAGCATCTCCTGGAAGGAGCCGTCGAAGATGTGGTCACTCTTGGCATCAGCCACCAGATCCTGGGGATTGTAAGTCAGGCCCTTTTCCATCAGTGCCACCAGGTGGTCAATGTTATCATTTTGGGTGCTGTTCTCAATCCCACCCAAGGGCTTAATGAAAGTATTGACAATGTGGGTAGCGCCGGTGGACCAGCCCAGGGAGACGGAAATATTTGAAGCAGTAAAACCATTGCCGTCTGCGTCCACCACATCGTCAGTATCACCACGGATGCTGAACAGGGGGCCGCCTATCTTCACACCATTTGTTTCCAACAAGGTCTTTTGCGCATCTGTCAGCGTCATATATTTCGTCAGATTAATGCCATTATCCTGCAAAACATTACCGTTTGCATCTAAATAATTTCCATTTTCATCCATTTGATAGCCTTCATTTGCCTTGTTAAATTCGGTTGCAATCTTACGGGCCAACAGATCCAAAGACATCTGGTAGTAGGGAATTCCCCGCTTAATGGCAGCATTCTCATCCACATTGTTAATGGTGTCAGCGGTGGCAAACTCACCAGACTCGGTGAGTAACTCCCGAGTAGCCTGGAGGGAACCGTATAGGTCATTGTCATCCAAAACCACCTCTTTGGTGGTGCTAGTGGTAGTCACGACGGAGTAGTAACGGTTTTGATTGACATTATTCGGGTCCACGACCGAATAATAGTCTGTGCTTATTGTGGAATCCATGTCGGCCTTATTCACCTTGGTATCCGCAGGCGGGTTGGCCTGTCCGTTATTATATTGCGTCTGGGAAATCTCCGTCTTGACTTCCTTAACGTCCCGCCACTCCCGATTCTTCGAGTCCAGCAGCTTACCAAGGGTAATACCGTAATTGGAACTGTCCACCATGGCAGCTTTCGTCACATCGTTTGTTGGGTTGCCATTGGCATCCAGGTACTGATTGTTATGATTAACATCATTAGGATCGTACTTTGGATTGAGTTTTGGCACCTGAGTGATAGACAACTGGGTGGCGTACACTCCATCCACCAACATAGCCCCATCCGTGTCCACCGTGTTATCCGGATTGGCATTGCCAAGCTTAATGGTAAGTTTCTCCACCATCTGCCCGCCGCCTAAATCCTCCATGGAGTAGACCACATCAATTTTCATATACTGGGAAAGCTGGTCAATGAGAAGATTGCGGTCATCCCGCATTTCCAGGGCGCTGTCCCCATGGATATCACTCTTGCGGATGCGGGAGTTCAGGTCCCGGATATTGGTCAAAATATCGTTAACCTTTTCTATATCCTGATGGAAACCGTCCAGCGTGTTCTTCTCCAGCTGTTCGAGCTTATTGGCATAGGTGTTAAATAGCTTGACCAAAGCATCTGCGGAGGCACGTACCTGAACGTCGTATTCCTCCTCCCCGGCGTAATTACTCAGGTTGCGCAGCGCAGTGGTCAGAGCACTGAGCTGCGCCTCAATAATACCGTTTTCATCATCACCGTCTGCCACTTCGTCCAAAATAGCAGCCAGATCATTCAGCCCAGCCAGCTTGGTATCCATAGCCCCCACACTGGACATCTCGGTACGATAACGGATGTCCAGATAAGGATCCCGGATCTGAGATACCCCGGTACACAGCACGCCGGTCCCAACATGCACGTCGTATTGGGAACGATAACGGTCACTCCCCCCTGTTTTCAGGGAAACCTGATCCAGTGACTGACGGGTATACCCTATGGTGTTAATATTTGAAATGTTATTGCCCGTCACGCTCAGACCCTTTTGGGCCGCGTAAATACCCAGCCGGGCAGTGGTAAAAGAACCAAAAGTGCCTACAAAGCTCATAACATTCTCTCCTTACAATCCTAGCACCTTTAAAAATCAGGCGCGGAAATCGGTTTTCATTGGTCTGGGAATCTCTACTCCGGGGGGCTCATATCCAACTCCCCCTCCCTCACCGCCGCCCATATCCCGGACAACCTTCTCAATCTCATGAAGATTACACTCCAGGGTATTCCGGGCCACCTCGGCGGAACTTTGATAAATTTGGTATTGCTGCCGCAGGGCCTCCATTGTCTGCTTGGCCTTGGTCTTCAACCCAGCCGGATAGCGGCTTGGCAGCTCAACCAGAGGCACTTTTTCCAGCCCCCTCTGTACCAGCAGCGTGATC
>JAZQMD010000125.1:0-10577 GCA_045543215.1 Oscillospiraceae bacterium | reverse complement strand
TTGTCTTCCTAAGACCGCTTGGCCTCCGACTTCGGGGGCTTTTGCAATTGAATGGAGTTTTATCAGACTTACTAAAAATTAGGCCTGAACCTTCCAATAGCTATTTACTGTATCATAGACGATAGTCTTATTCGCCAGATCACTCAGGTTGGTCAGAGTAGTACCAGCAGCACTGTAGATGTTGGCAGTAGTAATTTGAGTGGTAGTCCCATCAACAGGTGCTGTACCGAAAGTGATCTTGCCAGTGTTGGCGGCAAGAACATTGGTGAGCACATCCAAGCTAATGCTGTTGTTGAAGGTAATGCTTGCACCAGCATCAATTCCAGCCAAAGTGGCAGTCTGGCTACCGGTGATGGTCATATTACCCTTCACGTTACCAGCAGTGACAGTGTGAGCAATCACAGTGCCGTTGTTAGTAATGTTGGTCATGTCAACCGCACCGGTGACGTACAACTTACCATTGTTAATCACAGTACCGGTATAGTTGTCCAGAACAGTGTAGACCTCGTCGGAATTAATGGTAGAAGGTACGCTAGTGGCGGAAACCACGTTAGCGGACTTGGTCACATAGATGGTCTTAGCAACATTCAGAGGATCGGTGCTGTACACGATCTCGACCTCGTCACCAACATTCAGACGGTCCACAGTGGCCTTGTCAGCCAGGCTGTAGATGGTAGCACCGTTGGTGATCATGTCCATACGGTTATTCAGAACGATAGCATCCTCGTTGGACTTGACGTAAACAGTGCCGGTGACAGTCTTCACACCAGCAGTACCCAAGGTGTAAACGCCGTTGGTGATGGTGTAGCCATCCACGTTACCGCCGGTAAAGTCATTGGCCTTGAGGGAGTAGGTGTGAACACCAGTCTTGCTCAGGCTGGAGTTGGTGGCAGCAATGTTCACAGAAACCCCATTGAGGATAGCCTCATAGTAGTAAACAGTCTTGCCGTTGAGATCAGTACCAGTACCGAAGTAGGCATTCTTGGTGATATACAGATAGTCGCTGGCGACTACGTTGGGCGTATTCTCAATGACAACCATGGTGGCATAGGTGGTAGTACCAACCTTCTCAGTGGCAATAGACACCTCAGAATTGACCACGGAGGTACCAGTCACGCTTGGAGCGTTGTTCTTGCCAACATAACGGGTAACAGTACCCTTGGTGTCAATATAGAAGAACACAGTCTCATCAGTGGCATAGGCAACATTGCCGGCATTAGTAGCACCACTGGTATAGGTCAGAGTAGAATAACCCTTGGTGAACCCAGTAATCTTACCCAGCAGAGTGCTGCGGCCATCAGAGTTGACGGGGTTTGCATACTTGCCGGAGGCGGTGGAATTAGAAGCCAGACCAACCTTGGGCAAAGCAGTCAGGGTAATGGTAGTGCCGTTCAGAGAGTAAGCATAGATACGGCCAATACCCACAGTGCTCAAATTGTTGGAATCGACACCGTCATCATAGATACCGTCAGTAGCGTCAACAAAACCGCCAGCTGTGTTGGTATCATTGTAATTCTTTCCAGAGTTGTTGCTTACAGTGTAGACACCCACAGTTCCGTCAGACAGCAGAGCCTTCACAGTGTTCTTACGTCCGAAGATATCCTGACCCACATCCAGAATGTAGGCAAAGTTACCAATAGAATCCTCAACAACCTTGACACCAGCTACGTTGCCCAGAGCATCCAGGTAGAAAGCGTAGGTGGCATTCAGCAGGGTGTAACCTTCCTCAGCGATATCCTGGCCCAGAGCCACCTGAGTATTGGGGGGAGCAAAGCGCTTACCGGTGTGGAAGATACCATTATAGCTACGCTTCTTGCCTTCAACACCCACGGAGCCGGCATTGCTCAGGCCAGTGCTGTTGTTAGCCACAGCATAGTAAGCGGAAACGGTACCCTTAACTACTTCACAGGCCACGCTGTCCACAATGTCGCCGAATGCACCAGCCACAGCAGTAGCGTTTGCAGCACTGGTCAGCTTATCCAGCTGAGTGCCGCTGGGGGTAACCATGATGTAGTCGCCCTTAGCATAATTATCGGTCTCAAAACTCTTGGTAATGGTGTTGGCAGCATTAGGCACATAGACCTTCACGGTAACCTGACGGTTAGCGGAAGCGGTTGCCGCAGTAACGTTGGTAACCTCAGCCAGATAGGTGGTCACAACAACCAACTTATCGGCAGCGCCATCGCCCACAACCTGAGCGCTATGCTCGTTCTGCGCACTATCAACGACATAGAGAACCTGGCCGTTGTAGCTCACAGCAGGAGCAGTGGAGTTGCGCATAGCGGAGTGAGCACCCTTCTTAACATTCAGCAAGGTAGTGCTGCCGCTGGTTGTCTTGCCATCGGCCCGCTTACCCAGGGTGAGATTATCCACAGAGACACCGTTCTCCACGAGATCCAGATACTCTACGCTCTGACCGTTGGTGTTGGTAACAGTCTGCCAAGAGTAGTTTTTATACATGGCGCCCACAGTGCCACTGGTGATCTCGCCCAGAATGTTATCGGTCATGTACTCATCGGTAATAGCACCGGCCTTGTTGACATACTTCCAGTAACGGTAGCCAAAGCCCAGCTCATTGTCATAGGGAACAGCAACAACGTTAAAGACCTTACGCAGCTTGGTGCCCAGCAGAGTGGTGCTGTTGCCCAGAGCGCTGTTCTCGTAAGCGGAATAAGTACCGTACAGAGTGGAGTAGGTCACCATCTGCATAGTCATGGCATTGAAAGCCAGCTGAGCAGCCTCCTCACGGGTGGCAGCGGTGTTACCCACAGTGTCCAGACGCTGGAACAGGCCGGTAGTCACGCCGTCACGGGAAACGTTCAGGGCCCAGTTAGCACCCACATACTCTTTGTTCTGACCATAGCCAATCACGCACAGCAGCATTTTGGCAAACTGGTAGCCGGTCACCTCATCGGTGGGACGGAAAGAGCCATCACCCACACCGTTGATAACACCGATGTTGGCGCAGTAAGCGATATAACCGGCAGACCAACGGGTAGCGGCCACATCAGTAAAAGGAGCGCTGCTCACAGACAGGGACTCAGCGGCGTCCCGGCCCAGAGACACATAAGCCACCAGCTTGGCAGCCTGCTCACGGGTGAGGGTATCGGTGGGGCGGAAGCCGCCGTCGTCACCCTCCAGGATTTGCAGGCCAGTCAGCAGATCGACAGCCTCCAAATAATCCTTGTTGATGTTCGCCTTGTCAGCGTAAACATCCAGGTTGGTCGCTGCCCCAGCGCCGACAACCATCATGCCAAGAAGCATAACGAGAGCCAGAGACAAGGACAGAACCTTTTTCAGGTTTCTCATTAAAAGAATACCTCCTTTAAAATTTAGGTCTTGAGGCCTTACATCCCGGAGATACGCACTCTCCCGGTACGCACCGCCCCTAACCCTATGGCTGGATTATAGCACCCGCTTTTTTCGTTTTCAAGGGGCCAAGCCCATTTGTAAGAAAACTGTAACAATCGGTAATCAAAGGATTGTTCTCCCTCCTGTCAAAGTCTTTATGTCAGCTCACCTTCTTCTTTTTCTGCCTGATTCTCAGAATGATTATGCTTATCTTTAAATATAAAAATTTTTTAAATTATTCCAGTTTTTCCAATTAAATCTTTTTTGTAGGCATATTAAAGATAATTTAAAGATGCATTAAAAAAGGGGATATGTAGATGCCAATACAGTTTTGTAATTTTAGTCTAAACAAGGAACAGCGACCTTGATCTTCGAGATTTGACCGAAAATCAAGGCCGCTTTCACATATAAAACTTACTTTTTCTTACGCCCAAAATAATTCTTTGTAATACCCGCCACTACGCCGGACAGGGCCAGAAGCGCCACCAGGTTGGGAATGGCCATCATACCATTGAGGGTGTCGGCAATATCCCACATCAGAGTGCCCGATCCAGTAGCGCCTACAATACAGGCTAGAATAAAGATGATTTTATACACTATATCCACTATCTTATTGCCGTTTGCCAGATAACCCCAGCACCGCTCTCCGTAATAGCTCCAGCTAATAATGGTAGACAGGGCAAAAAAGAGCAGGCTAATTTGGATGATGATCCCTCCTAAGGTACCAGGCAAAATGGAATTAAAGGCAGCCACGGCGGCAGCTCCCTTGGATGCGTAAGTGGCCAAAGCCGCCTCCCCAAGTTCCATACCAGACAGCAACACAGCCAGAGAGGTAATGGTGCAAATAATAATGGTATCAATGAATACCTCAAACACACCCCAGATGGCCTGCTCGGCTGGTTCTTCAGCAGATGAGGCCGCATGGGCGATGGGGGCCGAACCCAATCCAGCCTCATTGGAGAAAACGCCCCGGGCAAAGCCCTGCTTGATGGCCACCATAATAGCATAGCCAAATACACCGCCTCCAACCGCTTCAAAGCTGAAAGCAGAGGAGAAAATGGACGCAAAAGCGGCAGGAATCTGCGTAATGCGCAAAACAATGACCGCTACGCCAGCCAGAATGTAAAAAATAGCCATAAAAGGCACTATATAAGAGGTGACCTGACCAACTCGTTTTATACCGCCAATGACCACTATCGCCACAATGACTGCCAGTGCAATGCCGGTTACCATGGGTTCCACCCCGAACAATCCTTGCATAGCTCCAGCAATTTCGCTGGATTGAGCAATATTCCCAATTCCAAAAGAGGCCAATCCTCCCAGAATCGCAAATATCACCGCCAGCCACTTCCAGCTTTTTCCCAAGCCATTTTCAATGTAGTACATAGGGCCGCCCTTATAAATTCCACTTTCATCGGTGGTCCGATATTTCATAGCCAGGGCAATTTCGGCATATTTGGTGCACATGCCAAAAAATGCTGATACCCACATCCAAAAGACCGCACCCGGACCGCCTATGAAAATGGCTCCGGTGACTCCAGCAATGTTCCCGGTACCCACGGTACCTGCTAGGGCAGTGGTCACCGCCTGAAAGGGGGACAGGTTACTGCCGTGGTCCTTTTGCGATTTACGAAACAAAGTTCCAATCGTATGCTTCATGATATAGCCAAACCAGCGCACCTGAATCCAGCCGGTACGAAAGGTCAGATACACCCCAGTACCCACCAGCAGGGTTAGCATAATGGGCCCCCATACAAAGCCACTAACTGCTTTGTTTAGCGAAGTGATAATGTCTAACATATTTCTCTCCCTCTTCCTCCAAAGTTACAAACAGCCACCATATCTGGAGAAATAAAACAGACGAGGAGTGCGGCAAAAAGGGCCACACTCCCCGTCAGATGATCCTTTCACTCCGACCAAACGCATACTTTGGTCGTATTTAGGTGAAATATCTCTGTCCTTTTGCCTGAGAGTTTGGCGGTAGATTCTTCCTCCGCTTGCACCTTCGGCCCCCGCGCAGGCGGGCGTCTCCAGAGTGCCATCCGTCCGCAGTCCTGATACCTGAGAGCGTTACCCCTTCGGTGGGCCTCCATAATTGAGGGCCTCTTCCCTGCAAACATCATTTGGCCTATTTAATTGTCCGTTTGATAGTGACATTATACATACTTTTTAGGAAAAAGGCAAGCTGGAATTACCGAAAACCAAATATCTTCCTGATCTGGTCAAACGCAACGGGAAGATCAAACAGCGGTATTGGAGGGATCGCCATGCAGATCAGACCTTCGTCCGGATTGTAAAATGACTATACCAAAATTTCCGAACTTGCAAGAGTCAGCGGTGAACCGATTTTTATTACAAACAAAGGTGAAGATGATGGTGTGTTTATGAGTATGGCTACTTATGAGGAACGGGAAAAAATGTTCCGTCATCGTGACTTGATCTACGCTTCAGAGATGAGCCGGTTGAGCGGTGAGCCGGTCTATGCTCCGGAGGAAATAGATGTGGAAATAGAGGAACTGTTCCGTACCTACGAAAAGTAAAGTGGTTTATCTGACTCCGGCCCGGAACGACCTGACCGAAATCGTTAAATTCCACATTAATAAAGTCGGAGTAGATCCCTCCAGAAAGATTTATACGTCTGTTCGGCAAACAGTAGAGAGATTATCTGAATTTCCTTTGATGGGGCAAACCCACCCTGACCCGCTTCTTGCAAGGCAGGGCTACCGAAAATTGGTATTGACTAAAACCTATGTGGCGATTTATAAGATCATTGATGCGACAGTCTATATTTACAGAATTGTCAATGGACAAACAGATTATCCGAAGCTGCTGAAATAATCGTGAACGCGCCTTGTCTAAGCGACAGGGCGCGTTCTATTTTGCAGACCAGCTATCAAAAGTCAAGAGAGGATTTGAAAAAGTAGAAATAGAAAAGGGCAGTAAAAAAGAGGAAAATTTAACAGTTCGGGACATAGGGCTTGTTATCTCGCAAGACAGCATAAATGACGAATGTAAGTTTTCTGTCCACGGCACCGATCGCTGTATAATATTACACCATTTCGTGCCACCATGAACGATATGTACGCCAAAAATATTTCGAAGAAAATCAAGAGTGTCAAGCGAGATAAGCAGCGTAAGGGATTGTTCATCGGCGGAAAGCCCATGTTTGGTTATAAGATGCATCCCACAGAGAAAAATCAAATTGTGGTGGACGAGGAAGCGGCACGGATCGTGCGCCGGATTTTCAATATGGCACTGGAGGGAATCAGCTGCCGTAAGATTGCCATTCAGCTTAACGAGGAGATGGTTCCGACACCGGCGACCTATGCGGGGCTGACAATCAAAAATCCAGGCCCTTATACCAGACTTTGGAGCAGTGAGCGCATTTCAGAGATGCTGCAAAACGAGACTTACATTGGAAATATGGTGCAAGGACGCACGGTGAAGATCAGCTACAAGTCCAAAAAATGCCTCCGACAGGCCAAGGAAAACTGGGTCGTGGTGGAGAATACCCACGAGCCGCTAATCGATGCTGAGACGTTCCAGAAGGTACAGCTTTTGGTCAACAGCCGTAAACGTACCCGAAGTCGAACCTATGACTTTCTACTGCGTGGGCTGATTTTCTGTCATGAGTGCGGCTATCCGCTGGCCGTTATCAACCGCAAAAACGTAGCGGGAGAGGAGCGACTGTTCCTGATCTGCCGTACTTATCAACGTTTTACCAAGGCTGGTGTCTGTACCTGTCATTCTATCAAGGAAAAGACGGTGACTGACGCTGTTCTGTCCAAGGTACGGGAGGTCTGCCAGGCTTATCTGGCCCCGGCAGAATTGTTGCCCATTGCACAGGCCACTGTGTCAGAGGGGTACAATACAGCAGGAGTAGAAACGGAAATCCAGTCTGTGCGTTCCAGGATAGATATCCTTATTGCCAATCTGGATAAGATGTACATGGATAAGCTCACCGGTATTTTGTCTGAAACAGACTTCCAACGCATTTACATAAAAGTTAAGGACGAACGCACACAGCTGGATGATCAGCTGAAAGCATTGGAGCGGGAAAAAGAGAACCCCGTCCCCAAAGAGGACAGGGCAAGGGAACTGGTGCAGCACTTTCTGGATTCCGTTCCCACGAACAGAGAACTCCTGTTTAGCCTTATCGAGCGAGTGGAACTTTCTGAAAACAAGCAAATTAATATCAAATTCCGCTTCAAACAGCTTAATTCAAACTGTTTTGAAGCGATTTCGTAGTGGGAAAATGTTTACATTGATGGCGGCGAACAGTATCCCGTATTGAGAAAAAGGCATTAGAAAAGCTGAAAGAGGCGATGGAGGGGGTAAAGGGATAATTGACAAAAGTCCCCACCTGAACAGATCCGGCGGGGACTTTTGTAGATTTTTTTGGGATCAGGCTCATGATCAGGCAGATAAGTGGGCAATCTCCGCCTCCGCCTCCCCCCGAGTGTCTGCCGAAAAGCAAAACTCCCCATTTAAGTAGACCTCAATATGACCGCGAACAAAAATCAATTCATACATTTCGGGACACGTCCTCTCCGTTATATTCTGTCTTTATAATAGGAGAAGATGTGTCCTATAAACAGGACTTTTATTTTATTTTTGATTTGGGACCTAAATTCCCGTCTTTCCAGTGCTTTCGGCATAGGCCGATGTAACAATCGTTAGCGCCAAGGACTACCTGATCGCCCTGCTTGAGTACGATGCCGTGTTTGTCGAAGCGGGCATTGTAAGTGGCCTTTCTGCCACACCAGCAGATGGTCTTGACCTCCTCGATGATGTCCGACCAAGCCAGTAGGGCCTCGGAACCTGAAAAAAGATTTCCTTTAAAATCAGCGCGCAGGCCGTAGCAGATGACTGGAATGTCCAAATCGTCTACGATCTGGGTGAGAAAGTATACCTCATCCCGGGTGAGAAACTGTGCCTCATCCACAATGATACACTGATGGGAGGAGATTTTCTCGCTTGTCATGGATTGAAGGTCGGAGAAATAGATGCAGCCGTGTGTGAGGCCGATGCGGGAGGTTATGATGCGACCGCCGTCCCGCTGATCGATAGCGGGCTTTACCATCAGCGCTTTCTGTCCTCGCTCCTCATAGTTGTAGCGTACCATTAGGGCGTTGGCGGTCTTGCTTGATCCCATGACGCCATAGCGGAAATACAGCTTTGCCATCTCTCATTCCACCTTTGTTAGAGTTTTGATTCCAGGCCGCTCCACTTGCGCAGGGCATAGCTTTTAGCCCCATCAAAAGCACCGGGTATGGCGTAGTCCTGGATAAGCATGTTTTGATCAGCCCACACCCAGCCTTTTGGTAGGGCAGGCCCAGCAGCATCTACTGTATAAACACTCATGTGCCATTCAATATGGGTAAAAACATGCTTGGCCTGTCCAGCATGCTGCTGAGAAAGAGGAGAAATTCCCCAGTTGTCTAAAGGGGAAGGGCCGTTTGGCTCGTTTGGAAATTCCCAAAGATTGGCAAGAAGTCCTTTGTTTGGCCTGCGGCGGAGGGCCACCTTATTTTGATGGAAAATGAGCCAAATTGTTCGTTCCTCTATCCGTCGTGGTTTTTTCGCCGCCTTTACAGGAAGCTGGCCAATGCGGTTTTGAGCCAAAGCGGCGCAAGAGTCCCGGACGGGACAGCGGTCGCACAGGGGGGCGCCGTTTGGAAGGCAGACGGTAGCCCCCAGTTCCATAAGAGCCTGATTGAAATGTCCGGGAGCGTGGAGGGGAATGATCTCACGCAGGGAATTGGCGACCTTCTTTTTCATGGCAGAGGAGGTAATATCTCCATCGTCACCAGCAATGCGAGAGATCACCCGCAGTACGTTACCGTCTACTGCGGGTACAGGCAGACCGAAGGCAATGGAGCAAATGGCCCCAGCGGTGTAGTCTCCAACGCCGGGGAGGGCGCGTACATCCTCGTAATTGTTGGGAAAGATGCCGCCGTATTGATGCATAATGATCCGTGCGGCTTTTTGCAGGTTGCGGGCCCGGTTGTAGTAGCCAAGTCCCTGCCAGAGTTTAAGCAGCCTATCCTCAGGGAGGGAGGCTAGAGCAGCCACGTTGGGGGCTTCATCCAAAAAGCGGCGGTAATAGTCCAGTACTGCCGCCACCCGGGTCTGCTGGAGCATAATTTCCGACAGCCACACATGGTAGGGGGTGGGGTCGCTGCGCCAAGGGAGGGTACGGGCGTTGTCCCGAAACCACTCTAGTAAAAGGATGGGGAGCTTTTCAAGGTTTTCCAAGACTGTGCCTCACTTTGTATAATATCTTTCCCAGTATAGTATAAGCCCTGACTTTTTTCAACAACAACCCTGCGGAGTTTTTGATCCGCAGGGTTTGTTTACAGTTGCCTGAGTGGGGGACCATCAAAGGAAAGGACGCAGTTACACCGCTCCAGCACATCTGATTCATGGGAGACTAGGATCACTGGCCGCCCCAGCTTCAGCATGCGCTCCAGCAGGCGGGTGCGACGAGGGGGGTCCACCCCGGTGAAGGGCTCATCGAGAAGCAAAGGGGTTCCGTCCAAAGCAACGCACCGGGCCAGGGCCAGTCGGCGGGCCATACCGCCGGAAAGCTCAGTAGGGTAAGCTTTTTCTTCACCCTTTAGCTCGGCAAAGGCCAGCCACTGATCAGTCTCATTCTGTCGGTGGCGGGGTAGGACGTCGGAAATATTTTGGGCCACAGTGCGCCAGGGGAACAGTCGGTCCTCCTGAAAAAGGAAGCAAGTATGCTCCGGCTTTATCCCTAACAGGGAGCCCGCCTGGGGTTTCTCCAGACCGGCCAGCACCCGCAGTAGGGTGGTTTTGCCGCAACCAGAAGGGCCGGTAAGGCCCAGTAGCGGGACTTCGGGGAGATCCAGAGAAAAATGATCCAATACCAGTTTGTCCCCAAAGGACAGGTATAGTCCGCATACTGAGATCATGAACCTTCCCCCTTTTTATCTCCCAGTAGGGCGGTAATCAGTTTTTCCAAGGCAAAGCTGAGAAAGATGACCGCTGTTGTCCAAGCAAACAGTTTGGGGGATTCCAGGTAGAGCTTGGCATAATAAATCTGCGTACCAATGGCCCTTTGGGGAAGGCAGATAGCTTCAGCGGCGACCCCAGACTTCCAGGCCAGTCCTGTGGCGGTGACCAAGCCACTGGTGAAGTAGGGGCGTACCGAGGGAATGTAGACCAGCGACAGGGTCTTAGCCAGAGTGAAACGATAGGTT
>JAZQMD010000124.1:0-7033 GCA_045543215.1 Oscillospiraceae bacterium | reverse complement strand
GACTGCCCCTTGGAGGGAGTAGCCGTTTTGGGCATCCGTCTTTTTGATGGTAAGCCGCTTTTCAGTGGTGTTTTTCACCGTGACATGGGTGGTCTGGTTTGCTGTTACCGTAACGTTTCTAGCCCCCACGATCCCAAACCCGGCGGGGGCTTTGGTTTCGGTGAGGATATAGGTGGCATCTGCGTTAAGATCCTCCCAAGTGATCTGGCCGTCCTTGTTGGTCTTTCCGGTGTGGGTGGAACCGTCTGAGCCGGTAAGGGTAAACTCTGCACCCTCCAGGCTGTTGCCCACACCATCAACCTTTTGTACCATCAGCCTACCAAAGCTGTTTTGGGTATTCGTCCAGGTGAGAGTACCCTGTGCCGAACGATCCCCATAGCCGGGGTCTGAAATGATGTAGCTCTGCTCGGTGGAAACAGGGTTGTGGGCAAGGTAGATATCATACTGAGTGATGGTACCGCCAGCGTGAATGGTGACGTTGCCGTTGTCTCCTGCGCTGTTGACCGGGATGGCGATCTTGCAAAGGCCGGAATACTCACTTCCGTTTTCATTGCGGGTGGTCTGCTTTTGCTGGGTGGGGACAAGGTAGGTTTCCTTCCCCTCATAGCTTCCTCTGGTAAGGGGCTGATTGTTGGCATCTACAAAGATGGTGCCCGCCGGGGCGTTTTCTCCCCAGACATGGATGTGATAGTTGTTGGGCCAGGTGGAGGTAGCCGAGGCGATGCTAAACTCTCGAGTGAAGTATTCTGTATCCCCAATGGTTGCTCGTTCAATGCCGTGTAAACCTCGGTCTGCCGCCCTTTGTAAGGTTATTTCGCCTGGGATCTCTACCACACTGTCCAGTGTTGCTTCGTTGTTACTTACATACATACCCGTGGAGAGGGGCTTTGTCCAATCATCTGCGTTGGAGAGGATGATGGTGATGGCGGTAAAGACCCGGAGCTGCTGGGCAGTCCCCCCGGCGGGGTTTGAGATGGTGGCCCTGCCGCTTGTGAAGGAGGTACCCTCAATGCCAAGCTGGCCCAGGGTGGCCCAGATCGCTACTTGAGTGGCGTATAGAAACTCCTCCTCAGTTAAACCGACCAGGGTGGGATAGTTGTTGCTGTATATCTGCAGGAAGTCTGCAAGGGAGCGTTGGGGATAGCCGTTGGCAAAGGCCCCGATGGTGGCGGGGCTTGCAGTATATTTGCCGGTGATCTCCAGAGGCTTGCTGGTCTGGGCAAGGCCCCAGTTGATGCAGTAGGCCACGCCGGTGATCCCGTCATTGGTGGTGTACTTGTAGCCGCTGGCTCCGATGGCATTGCCTGCCGTTGTTTTCAGGTAGTGGTTGCGCTCCTTCTTCTCCACGGTGCAGTTTTTGCTCCCATCTGCAATGGTAGCGGCCAGCACGGTAGCCTGAAAGATAGAAAACAGGGTGGTCAAGGCCAGCAGCAGGGCAAGCACACGGCTTGCTTTTTTCTTGGTTTTCAAGGATCAGTTTCTCCTTTCAAAAATAAATGGGGCAAAGAAAAAGACCCTTTCGGTTTCCGAAAAGGTCTTAGAAAGGTTTTAAAAAGGTTTTAGATAATGGAGTTTTTTATTTGGTGGAACCGGGCACCAGCAGTTCCTTAGAAAAGGCTGTGATGTCTGGATATGCGTCAATACGAACGGAATTTTCTCCATCTACTTTTAATAGCACCGCATTGCGGCTGTCTATCTCGTCTCCCACGTCATTGGCAACGCAGTCTACATACAGCCACGCCCCGTCCACATACACCATGTTCCAGGCGTGTGTAAGGCTACAAACGATGATGCAAGGGATGTCCGCAAGGTCGCAGAGAAACTGAAAATTTGCGCTGTAATCGGCACAATTTCCAGCAAAGACACCCTCACGAACAAACACTTTATGAGGTGAAGCTACTCCATCGCTTTCATAGGTCATCTTATCGCAAATTATATTATTGATGTAACGCACCTTATCCGCATCCGTGGGCAGTTTATTGATCTCAGCTATCATGCCGGATACGGCGGCAACAGCATCGGCATAGATGGCGGGCTTCTCTGCCGTAACCGTATAATTTGTATTATTTTGGTGAATGAGATGGTAGCGATTCGCCTCCCCGATCCAGGACAGTATATTAACAAAACTCTGCCTGTTCTCTGGGTTTACGTTAAAATATCCGCTGCCGCCCTTTTGATCCACTACCGCCTGACGGATCACATTGTATGCCTCTCTGGTGTAGCCGCCGTGGAAGATGGCGGGGTTTGCCTCAAGGCTCCAGTCCTTTTGGGTGGTAGCTTGTTCGGCTTTTTGTGTTACGGTGGGCTGGGTTGTAACGCTTTGATTTGGCGTGACATTTTGACTGGGGGTAACACCAGTGTAAGCCGCGTCGCTGTCTACCTGAACGGCCCCGTCCCAGTACACATTAAAATTCACCGCCTGCCCGATGTCTCTGAGCTTGACGTAATTGTTGCCGTTGATGTTGTATGCCTCCAGCTGCACCAGCTTTCCGTCTACATAGACGGGGTTTGTGCTGCGCTGGGCCAGTATCCCGGCAGCGTAAGCGGTGCCGCAACCAAACAGTGCCGCGCCCACCAGCAGTCCGGCAGCAAAACTCATACTCTGTTTCCTCATTTGCAACGTCCTCCTCTTGCAAAAATGGGGTAGATTTGTTTCCTATATTTTACCATATTTCATGGTAAATTGCAATGGTTTGGTGCTCTGATATCATATGATTTCATAAGAATTTTCTCCTTTACGCTCTTGCCTGGACGCACCAGCGGTAGTCCGGCTGATCCTGGACACAGGTGATCAGAGTAATGATGTTGTCCACGCTGCCATTTAAAACAGACAGGTCACTCACAGAAACCTTTCTCACCGAAAACACCTGGTACTTCCTGATCCCCAGCTTGGTAGACCAGTGGATGGTATCCCCCATCTTTAGGGTATGGATCTTTCCAAAGTGGTTATTGACACCCCGGTTGTGTCCGGCGAGGGCAACATTTCCGTCCCAAATACTGGTATTCTCAAAGTGGCCCACATTCTTTTTCAGCACCGTATCGTTGGTTCCCTCATACACCCGGACAGACAGCCCAATAGCCGGGATGCTCAGTGCCCCCAGATGTCCGGCACTGA
Organism: Oscillospiraceae bacterium; assembly: GCA_045543215.1. Taxonomy (GTDB): domain Bacteria; phylum Bacillota; class Clostridia; order Oscillospirales; family Oscillospiraceae; genus DXYV01. The sequence goes on along the minus strand of JAZQMD010000124.1, from coordinate 3,918 downwards.
AATAAAGCCCTTGCTCCACTCTGGTGTATCCAGTGGTAACGGAGGATGTAATTTCTTTGGGCGTTATGATGGTAGGTGGCATGACGATTTCTCCCACTATGGACGATGCCGTACCCTGACCGACCAGATTTGGGGTAAGCAGTTGCCCACTGTGCAGGGTGTAGGAGGTGGGCGAGCCGAAGGGCGGGGGGATCAGGGCGGCATTTTTGCTCCGGTCTGTGTTCACTGGCTCCTGTGTTGTGACATAGATGGTATCATCCGAGGTGGGCTTGCCAAACAGTCCCCCCTCCGGCCCGTCAAAGGTATACTCCAGGGCAGAAGTGGGCAAAGAAAAAGCTGCCATCAGGCAGCACATAGTAAGAGATTTGGATAGTTGCTGGAACATCATTCATACCCCCGTTTTTTATTTTGATATTTCTTGTATCCCTTGTATCCAAAGTATCCGGCAGTACCCAGTCCCGCACCCCCCAGAGGGATGAGGAGCAGGGCATAGTTCAATAGGGTGGGACTGCTTTGCTTATCATGGGCGGCTCCCATACTGGAAAAGACCGCCGTATAGACAATGGTGTCACTGCTGGTCTTTGTGACCTCCCCCTTGTACTGGGCCGTGACCGTATAGCCGGTGGCGTATTTGCTGGTGGCGGTGCCTGTGTAGGTGGCAAGGGCAGTGTAGCGGGGCGCAAGCTCATACCCCTGGGCATAGTCTGATGCCACCTGCTGCCACTCCACGTCTGCCAGGGTAAGGGTGCGCCCGCTGTCCTCAATGCTCTTGGGAATGAGGGACACATCCGCGTCCGAGAGGTTTGGATAGGTACGCTGGGCGGAAACGGCCCGGTTGCTGGTCTTGTACCCTGCGGCCTCCACGGTGATGGCAGGATAGTCCAGCGTTAAAAGCCCGGTGTATCCATCCTCTGTGCGGATCTCCAGCTCCGGCTCCAATGTCTGAATGATCTTCGTCATGTCCTTGGTATCGCTTTGCTGAGTAATAACCTCGATATGCTCCTTGGTGTCCGTCTCGGTCTGATCGGTCTTTAGAATTTCCAGCAGTGTATACACACGGCCCTCCCGTTCAAAATCATCGGTGGGGATGGCGGCGGGATCATCCTTTGCCGTTAAGTAATACACACGCTCCAGACGGTGTACTCCGTTTTCTTCCCTGACCCTCACTTCTGCCGGGTAGAGGGTGATGGTAGGAGTTTCCGTTTGTTGGGCAGCTTCGATCAAAGGCGGTGTTTGGGTCGGCTCCGGCTCTGCGGCAAGGGCTGTGCCGGTCAGGAGCAGGGCCGTACAGGAAAGGGCGCAAATTTGTTTTTTCATGGTATCGATCCCTCCTTACCGCCCAGACCGGGCATATTCTTTTTTTCGCTCTTGGGGCAAGATCTCCCGCTGGATCCTGCGCTGCATCTTGCCAAACATCTGCTGCAGGCTGTCCAGCGCACCACGCCGGTCTTGTACCTCCATCTCGTTGTAGAGGTAATTGAGGTTAGACACATCCGGCTGGGTGGCCTGGAGGCCGAAGCTGCGGCAGAGCATATAGCTTACACTCTCTGCGTGGAGGGAATATTCCTCCCGGGAGTAGTAGGCAAACATACCGTGATTATGAACCTCTGCGTGAACGATCTCCCTTGCCAGGGCCGAAAAAATTTGAGCGTCTGTGAGGTCGTTGGACACGGTGATGGTCTGGGTGGCGGGGTCGTAACAGGCATCCTGCGTGGTGGTGTCACTGGTCATGACCTTGACGGGGGACAGATCCAGCAGTCTGCCCAGGGCGGTGTCCATCTCCGGGGTATTCTCCCGGATGGTGAGTTTGGGAACTGCCCCCTTGCCGATGGTCTGGGAGACATCGAACACCAGGCCAATCTTATAGCCCCGATACTCCCGTCCGTTTCTGATATAGGTGTCCGAAACCCGGATCTTGATCCCCATTTCCTCCAGCCTGACGGTGCGGCCCAGCTCATTCCAGCCTTTCAGACTGTTGATGAGCGTGATATCCGGCTTCTGGGCCAGAGCCAGCAGTACATTGGAGGGGCTATACCGGGGATTGTCCGCCTGTACATCCAGGTAGTGCAGATAGCTGTCTGCCTTTGTTGTGGCATCCAGGATGGCCTGATCGGTGAGGGCGTTGAGCTGCTCTCGCTCTGCACCCTTTTGGGCTTTCCACTGCTCCTTTCTCTGCTGCTTTTGCTGGATTAATCCATCTAATTTTGACATAATTGATCTCTCCTTATCTTGTCATAGATTTTTGGGAAATGGTCTTGCTGAGTTCTTTTGCGGGGGCCTCGGTTCCGGCCTTTTCTGATGCCTGGAGTGCGGCCAGCTTTCCCCTGACCGAGGGACGCTGTTTGGCTTCACTCCTCCGGGTGGTCTGTGTAGATGTGCTCGCACCAGTCCCGCGCTCCTCTAAGCCGCTCTCGGACAGAACGCGGGACGCTTCTTTTTTTGGGGAGGCATCCTCCCGGGCAGGGGCGGGATAGCCCATGCGCTCAAAGATGCGGTTGATCTGCCGGGCATCCTTGGCCTTTGCCATGATCTCCACCGTGCCGGTGTTCTCCACCTTATTGACGATGGGGCAGTACAACACGCCGTATTGCTTGCTCTCCCGGTGAAAGTCCTTCAGGTTCTCCTGCTTGATGGAGAAAATGGTGATCTCCTCCCCGTCTTGAATGAGGTGTTTGAGATTGGTCTTGCCCGAGAGTTTTTGGTGCTCATTGGCAAGGGCCATGAGCAAAGCTGCCAGATTCTTAGCCCCCAGTCCTGCCAGTTTGAGCACGCTTTCGGTGATCTGGATGCCCTCTCGCACCACCAGATCAGCGGTTTCGCCACTGGTACTCATGCTTTTGTGCCTCCTTTTTTACTTGTTGTGGTGTTTGCTGTTGCTGCTCCTGTGCTCCCTTGATCTGGGCCGACACCTGGGGAATATCCCCCTGTATCCTGCGGCACAGGGCAAGTTCCCGGCGTTTTTCCCGCAAGGCGGTGGTATGCCGGTGGATCTCAAGGCTGATCTGTTCTTTTTGTGTTTCATCGGTTGTTGTCCTCCTTGTATGATAGAGCGGTGCCCGAACCTCGGTAAGCTGGGTGATGTCCAGCTCCAGGGCGGCGATCCGTTGCTCCAGTTCTGATGCTGTGGTGATATGATTGGTGTACAGATATTGAAATTGCGCCTGATACCGCTCCAGACGAAGGACATCCTGGCGCAAAGAAAATGCCACCCGGCCCCGACCCTTTGGTCTGTGGGAACCGCGCAGCAGATAGAGGTAGCGCAGATAGAGGGCATGAAAGCCTTTGATCTTCTTTTTCCGCACAGTGGACAGCCGCCCTTGGAGACGATAGCGTTTTTTTGGTGGGGCAGAGGGGGCTTTGATCTGTCCTATGCCAGAACGCTGGAGGGCAAGGCGCTGTTTGATCTCCTCCTCGGTGTAGCCCTCCCCCAGACTGTCTAATCGGATGGCCCGTTTGCCTCCCGGAGGCCGGACAGTAGTGTATTTCCGCTTGGGACTGTGCTTGACGGTGTAGCCCTTTCGCTGGAGTAGCATGAGAAAGGTATCAAAGGTGTAGGCCTGGGAAATGATTCTGTCTATGTCTGCGCGGATCATGCTCCGGATGGTGGGTTTGCCCTGCCTCTCCGCTTTCCACTCAGCATAATGCTTGCCCTTGCCTTTGGGGGTGATGACCGATACCCCATTTTCCCGGCAAACATCATTGGAAATGACCCGGACTTTGTTGTAATAGCTTTCCGGGCTTGAGTGGTACTTTCTTCCATCTGCACAGGAAACGGAATTGATCACGATGTGATTGTGCAGATGGTCTTTGTCCAGGTGAGTACCAATGACCACCTCAAAATCAGTGCCGAACATTCGTCTGGCAAACTCCATACCAATGGCATGGGCCTGTTCCGGTGTTACCTCTCCCGGTGCAAAG
>JAZQMD010000123.1:0-1757 GCA_045543215.1 Oscillospiraceae bacterium | reverse complement strand
CCCTCGCCAAAGCAGGTGATCTTGGAGTCAATGACGATGATATTCATCTTTTCCTTGTACTCCTCAGCAATGAGGCGAAGGAGGTTGTAGGTGCCACCTAGGGCTGAGCTAATGGCAATGACGATGACCTCGCGGTAGCCCTCCTCATAGGCCTTGTCATAGAGGGAGGTGATGGCCTCGCGGGTAGGCATGGCGGTATAGGGCAGGTTGTTTTTGGGGTCCTCCAGGGTTTCTAACTCCTGATAGAAGGCTACGGGGTCAAGATCCAACCCCTCCAGATACTCGCGCCCTTTAAAATTGACGTGGATACGGATGATATCAATGTTATGCTTTCTGTAACGCTCAGGGGCATATTCAATACAGCCGGTAGAGGTACACATCACTTTTCGTTTCAGTTCCATTTTCGGTTATCTCCTTGTTCCCTTTTATTTTCGCTTTTATGTTCGCATTTGGTTTCGCTTTTGGCTCTCTCTCTGCGTTTGCTTTACTTTGCCTTTGATGGTTGCTTTTGCTGTATCGCTTATACGCGAGAGTCCTTCCCAAAGAAGAGGGTCTGGTTTTTCGCCATATTTAGTAGCATAGCGGCGGTATTGGTGATGGAGTCTGCACCTGCGGTACCGCGCGCTTTAATGATGGGCTTGCCCACCCCGAGGACGATGCCACCACCTAGGGCACTAAAGTCATATATGCTCATAAGGTGCCCTACCAGCTTCATAAGGGAGGGGTCTCCCATCCGCTTGGCATATTTGACAATATCGGTGATGATGCGACGGGCAATCCCCTCTGCGCTCTTAAAGACCTGATTGCCAGCAAAGCCATCGGCTACTAGGACATCGCAGTCACCGCTGAGGGCGCGGTTGCCTTCGATGTTGCCGATAAAGTGGATGCCCTCCTCTACCTTAAGGAGAGCGTGGGTCTCCTTGACTACCTTGTTGCCTTTGGTCTCCTCGGCACCATTGGAGAGAAGCCCTACACGGGGGCTTTCTACCCCGTAATATTCCTTCATAAAGTCGCTACCCATATGGGCAAAGCCTAGGAGCTGTTGGGCGGTGCAGTCAATGCTGGCACCTGTGTCCACAAGGCAGGTAAAGCCTCCTGCCTCCGCAGGGAGGATGGCAGCCAATGCAGGGCGTTTTAGCTCTTTGGCAGGGACATAGCGGAGGGCACCTGCTAGGAGAGCTCCTGTGCTTCCTGCGGAAATCATCCCCACTAGGTCCTCTCGCTCTCCTAGGGCAATCAGGGCGCGGATGAGGGAGGAATCGGTCTTGGGCAAGAGGGGCTCCATAGGGTTGTCATAGTTGGTGATGACATCCTCCGTAGGGATGACCACAATACGGCTGCGGTCATAGTCGCCCAGAGCGGCATCAATGGCGACCTTGTCGCCTACTAGTACAATCTCAAGATCCGGGTTTTTCTCAAGGGCAATCTTGGCACCCTCGGTGAGGGGAGCAGGGCCGTTGTCGCTGCCCATAACATCAATGACAATTTTATAGGACATAGTGTCTCCTTATTCAATGGCGATGAGGTAGTCATATACCTCTTGATTGCCGATGATGGTTTCCACAGTTAGGTCGGGATAGGCCTCCTCCAAAGCGTCGGTTAGAGCCACCCGCTCCTCGTCGGAAACCCCCGCCCCTACAAAGAGGGTCAAAAGTTCCATGAGGTCAAGGTCTGGGGTCTTGTCCAGCATGGACGAGATGGCGGAAAGCGGGGTCTTTTCTGCCGCCACCAATTCCCCATCCAAAATCCCGATATAG
>JAZQMD010000122.1:0-6364 GCA_045543215.1 Oscillospiraceae bacterium | reverse complement strand
CCCTGGAAAGCGTGGGAGGAACAGTCGGCGTGGTGCGGGGAATTACTACACGGACTAAGACTGGGGCGGCTGTGGGTTCTTCCTGGAGGGAGCTTACTACCGTACTTATCGTGGACGAGGTAATCCCAGGAATCCGACAGGCCTTGCGCAGCCGCTTCCAGAGGGCTAAAAACACCCCCCAGGGCCGCAGCGCCATCCGATCCCAGGTCATTTTGGAATTGGAGAGCCGGGTAGAGCGGGAAATTATCACTGATTATGAGGATGTGACGGTGTCTCCACTCGAGGGAGACCCCACTGTGTGTATGGTGGAGTTCGCTTTTACGGTTGCCCATGGCCTCAACCAGATTTGGCTGAGTGCGCATATCACAATTTGAGTGCGCATATCACAATTTGAGTGCTCTATGTCTTACATACGTCGACTAAGATGATATTTAACAGGTGGAGCAAAGTGGGAGAAAACGGCTATGTGTTGCCTCAGATGTGCTGAGGGGGAGCTGCGGCTTTAATGGGCGGGGAACAAGGTCTGAGCGGAAAGGAGTTTTTAAAATGTCTGCAACAGGATTTCCTACCAGTAGCGATATTTATTTAGAAATTGACGGGAAAAAGATAGCGGTGGTTCAGGGATATTCCGCCAAGACCACCAGGGGAAGTACCCCTGTAGAGGCCTTTGGCGAATCCGAGCCTGTGGCCACGATTCAGGGACAGAGGCAGTATGTCATCGAGCTGACCAGGCTGTATGCCACTGACCAGGCTATCGCCGACGGCATCGATTTTTATGAACTGAGTGATTTCTCCCTGGTTATTTGTAAGCCGGATCGGAAAATTATTTTCTCCGGCTGCCAGTGGAGTGCCATCGGTGAGACGGGAGACTTGGGGGCTATGGTAGTGGAGAAGGTAACTGTGTCCGCGACCAAGCGCATGGAGGTGAGCGCCTGATGGACTGGGAGTTATCCGCCCTGTTGGCGGGGCGAAACCAAACTGTTCTAAGCGTGAGGGATGGGATGGAATTGCGGTTACTTTCTGCGTATGAAATTTTGGAAGTGGGAAGGGAAGCTGCGCAGCTGATTCAGGGAAACCGGGAAAGGGCATTGTGTTCTAATGCGTGCTTACTTGCCAAGGCGCTCATCCGGGATGGCACCCCAGTCTTTGCAGACGGGCAGGAGGTTTTAAAACAGCTTCGAGTGGAAGAAATCGCAGACCTGTCCAAGCGGTGGGATCAGTTCAACCGGGAGGAAAACCCCTCTCCACAGGACGGCGAGGAGAGAATAGATGCACTAAAAAAAGCCTAGAGCACACGCCTTATGAGCGCCTTAAGTGGCGTGTGCTTCAAAGCTTTGGTGTGCTTCCTTCCTCACCGGAGGCAAGGGCTATGACAGACAGGGACTATCTGCTATGCGCACTTCACCTCATTCTAGATGACCAGGAGCGGTTGGCTGCTCTGTGCCCAGCTTGTCGTGCAAGGGCAGAGGAGGAGCGATGCCCTGTATGCGCAGGCCAGGTGGAAGGAATGGGAGCAGGTATAAATCCATCCTTTGACCAGGAACGCTTTGAACGGATGAAACGGGGGGAACAACCCTGAAAGATATTTGGGAGAATTTGATGAATTTGCTGCAAGAGCAGGAGGAGCAGGAGGCGCTCCTCCTTTCGCTCGGAGAGAGTCGACTGACAGGCAGAAAAGCTTTTCAACAAAAAGAGAAGGGCCAAATCGCTTTCTCATTAGAAGAAGTGGGGTTTGGCAAGGTGGATTGGAATATAAAGGGGGCTTTTCGTAAAGACCTGGAGTGGGGCCGAGTCCAGGGGATTGGGCAAAAGCAGAGCTATGATCAAAATGGACTGAGGGATATAGCAGGTAGGTTGGTGGAAACTGCGGTGTGGGCAGCTGGCCGGGAGGAAAGCTCGTCTGAAGGAATAGGAATCGCTGGTGGCGTACGTGGGCAAGCAGCCATTGTAACGGTGGAAAAGGGGGCGCAAATTCTACCTGTCCTTTATCAGAAACTGCGCCAGGGGAGGCTGCGCACCTTAGAGGATGAAAGCCACAGGGTAACGGTGGAACTCACTGAGCAACAAACCAGCGGTTTAGGTATGGATGTCAAGGATCTGGATCGGGTATTCCAGCGGGACGCCAGAAGGTATGACGGAGGGCTCACTCTACTTTGACGAGGGGCTGAGGATGGAGAGAGGGAGAAATGATGAGATTATCCAGGATGCGGTATAAGGGATTCCTGTGGCCCCATAATCCCAGGGTGTACTCTATTGAGTTTGAGCGGAAGATGGCGGTCAACAAGGTCCCTTTTGGGCAGTACGCCCTCCAAAACCTGGGACTTACCAGGCGGGTTATGAAGGGAGAGGGGGAATTTGTGGGAGGGGATGCATATACCAATTTCAAGGCCTTGGCCACGGTATTCTACGAGGAGACACCAGGAATTCTGGTGCATCCCCTTTGGGATACTGCTTCGGCCTGGTTTGTGGGACTGGAACTGGAGCAAGAGCCACGGCCTGATTATGTACGATATCGCTTTGAATTTTGGGAGGAGCACGCTGCAACGGCAACCAGTGTCCAGCTTTTAGGAGTGCCTGAAAAAGAGATAGGAGCGGTTATAAAAGCGGATCAAGGGTTGGAAGATGGTCGGGAGGAAAGTTCTGCAAAGGGGGCGGAGGCTACCTGGCATACAGTAGTGCAGGGAGAAACCTTATGGGGAATTGCTGTTAGATACGGCGTGGAGTTGACTGCCCTTATCGCCCTTAATCCACAGATTAAAAACCCCAATTTAATTAATGTGGGACAGAAGGTGCGGGTGGCATGATAGAAGCCTATCTGACCTACTACAATGGAGAGAGGTATGCCCTCCCAGATTCATTGGAGTGGGAATTTTCTTACGGCTTGGGGGTGCCCTGCGATGCATTTACGATCAAATGCGTATGGGAACCGGGTGCAGAAACTGCCATGTCGGCAGCTACTCGCTTCCAGGCCGTATATAAAGGAAAGACGGTGTTTACTGGGGTGGTGGATGAGTACATCTGCCTCCGGGATGAACAGGGCAGCAGGCTGGAACTGTCTGGGAGGGGAATGCAGGCTTTGCTGCTGGATAATGAAGCTTTGCCCATGGAGTACCAGATTGCTACGGCTGAAGATATTGTGCGCAACCATGTTGCCCCCTATGCAATCGAACTGGCCGGAATCCCTGATCTGGCATCGGTGCATGGCTTTGCAGTGGGCAGCGGAAGGAGCGAGTGGAGCGTAATTCATGAATTTGCCTGCTACTATGGAGGAGTTGTACCCCGCTTTGATCGGGATGGAAAACTTATCCTTAGGGGATGGCAGGACGGAGAGACATTCAAGCTGAGTACGGGAAACGCTCTTACCAAGCTGTCCTATGGAGAAAAAAGGTACGGTATGCTTTCTCAGGTAGTGGTGCGAGATCGAAGCCGGGGGATGAGCGAAATAGTGAATGATGAGCAATTCCAAGCTAGGGGGGGACAGTGTCGCCGGGTGGTGACCACCACAGGAAAGTCTACTTCCACCGCCATGCGCTACTCAGGGCAGTACCAGCTGCGGGCCTCCCGGGCAGAACGGGTACGGTGTGAAGCCACGGTGCCAGGATTGTTTTATGCCTTTCCGGGTCAGCTTGTGGAGGTGGATTGGAAGGGGTTTGGAGGAAATGGAGTTTATCGGGTAGCCGAGACAATTACTGGCATCAACGCAGGTGGAGCATACACACAGTTGATCATGGGAGAGACTGATTTGCTGGTTTGATTTAAAAACGGAAAGGGGGAGAGCTATGTGGCTTTCCAGGCAGCAAAAGAAAGCAGGACAGGAGGGGCCAATAGATACCGGTCAGGTCACCCTGTCAGACGGTGGAGTGGCGGTTGAGTTGGATAGTGAGCGTCGGGGACTGGTGGTCTATGCACCGGGAGGCTACCGATGGAGGCCGGCTGTGGGACAGAAGGTATTGGTGCTCAAGACGGGAGAGGGGCACTGTGTGATGGGTACGCCTGTAGATGGTGAGATCCCGGCGGGTGAGGTGGAACTGTCTGCCCCTGGTGGGGCGCAGATTATCCTAAAGACGGATGGAAGGGCGCTTCTGAGCCGGGATGTGGAGGTTGGCGGGAAGCTTACAGTAGCCGGTGAGGAATTGGAGGAGAAAATCAGGCGTATTTCAGCTGAATTGATTACAAATATGATGGGCTGAGAGGTGAGGAAATGGAACTGCTTTTGAAGGATGGAGATTATCTACCGGATGGGAAGGGCGGCTTTGCCCGAACCACTGGAGGAGAGGAACTGCTTCAGCGAGCTCTGTTCAAGCTTACCGTCCGGCGGGGAAGCTTTCCCTTAATACCTGAACTAGGCAGTAGGCTTTACCAATTGCCCAGACAGCGCCCGGGGGATTGGGAGGCCCTGGCACGGCAGTATGTGGCTGAGGCACTGAGGGATGAGGAGGCGCTGAGGGTCAGTGAGGTGAAGGTGACTCCCGCTGGGGCGGGAGCCAGAGTGGAAGCGGAGCTGGAGTGCCGGGGGGAGGCCATACAGGTGACTGTGAATGTATGAGGTGAGATAATGAAAACCATTGATGAGATATATGGCGAGATGAGGGAACTTTTTAGCCAGCGTACCGGCTTGGATGCCGGGGCGGGAGGCGATTTGGCTGTGCGCTTTTATGCAGTGGCTGCCCAGATTCATGCCCTCTATCTCCAGGCGCGGTGGACGGAGAAGCAGTGCTTCCCCCAGACGGCTACGGGAGAATGTTTGGATCATCACGCCGCCTTGCGGGGAGTAGAACGCAAGGGGGCGGCCAAGGCCGAGGGAAGCCTACGATTCTCTGTAAGGACAGCCGTTTCAAATCCACTGGCCGTGCCAGCAGGGACGGTATGCATGACAGCGGGACTGGTGCGCTTTGAGACGATACAGGATGCTACCCTACCTACAGGGTCTCTCTATGTGGATGTACCCGCCAGGGCGGTGGAGGCCGGGGCGATGGGTAACGTTGCCCCTGGAACCATCCTGACCATGGCGGTGGCACCGGCAGGAATCGCGGCTTGTACCAATCCAGCCCCTTTTGTAGGAGGGGCCGATGATGAGGATGACGAGTCCCTGCGGGTACGGGTGCTGGAGACCTATCGGCGGTTAGCCAATGGGGCAAATGCGGCCTTTTATCACCAGAAGGCCATGGCGTTTGAGGAAGTGGTCGCCGCGTCTGTCCTTCCTAGGGTACGAGGGGTTGGAACAGTGGACGTTGTGGTGGCCACTTTGGCGGGGACACCGGGTAGTGAACTTATCGCACAGGTGCAGGGATACTTCAACAGCGTGCGGGAGATTGCCGTTGATGTAAAGGTTTTGGCACCCATCCTTCATACTGTAAATTTGGCGGTGAAGGTCAAAGCGGCAGAGAACTATAATGCCACAGCTGTAAAGGAGAGCGTGAAAAGTGCTCTGACCAAGTGGTTTAATGGAGAGCGGTTGGGGCAGGATGTACTGTTGGCCGGGTTGGGGGCCCAGATTTATGCCGTGGACGGGGTGGAGAACTACGTATTTACTGCTCCTACTACAGATGTACTTGTAGAGGCCAATGTGCTGCCTGTACTGGGGACGCTGACGGTGGAGGGAATGGACTGAGTGGGCTATAAAGATTATTTGACTAATCTACTGCGTCCTCTAGGGGTGTATGACCTGGATGGAGGCACGTTTGTAACAGCCGAATTAGCTGCACAGGGTACTGCCCTGGATGAATGTGAAGCCCAATTAGGACTAACCGCTCGGGAGATGATGGTGCTCACTGCCCAGGATAGCGGGTTAGAGGCGGTGGAAAGTCTGTTGTCTTATCGCCCCGTGACCAATAGTCTGGAACAGCGTAGAGCAGCCTTAGCTGCCCTACTTCGCATTGGTGGAGACTCCTTTACTCTGGCGGCTATTAATGATAACCTGGTCGGATGTGGACTAAATGCCGTGGCGACGGAGACGGGAAGACCGGGATATATTCAAGTCTCTTTTCCCAATGTACCAGGAATCCCGTATCGCTATGATGAAATGAAAAAGATTATTGAGGAGATTTTACCCTGTCACTTGGAGATTGAGTATGTATTCTGGTATATTACCTGGGCTTTGATGGAGCAGTATTTCTCTAGGTGGAGTAGACTGGATGGCCGTAAATATACTTGGGAGGTACTAGAAAAAATGGTAGCATAATAGATAAAAGGACTGTCCTGCTTGAGGGACAGTCCTTTTATCTATTATGCTATATTTTATTTGAAGGTTTTATGAAAAAGTGATATAATCAATGCTAAATTAATGATATTTTATTATGGAAGGGAAAAAGTTGGGGAGGAACGGAATTTGGATCAGAAGCAGGTGGATAGGCTGTTGGATAAG
>JAZQMD010000121.1:0-12930 GCA_045543215.1 Oscillospiraceae bacterium | reverse complement strand
TTTATTATGAAAAAGTTTTTCTAGAAAAAAGACTAGACACTTGCCAGCCGCTGTCCGTATTACCGGATATTGTAAATTAAAAAATAAACTAAATAAATATGTTTTTCAAAGGCTTAGATTATTTATTAATGGCCTGGAGATAATACTTATATCTTCCAATAGAAAGGATTTTTGTATGAATGATGCAAACACCGCTCAAAACCAAGACAGCACAACCACTTACCAGGTTGAAGACCGTCAATTCATCGTGCATCGAACCTTTAACACTCAGAAAACTTTGCCAGAGCTTTTAATTGCTGAAATTACAAATGGACTGTTACAAAATGGTGTTTTGAATTCAGCCCCTGATTATGGTATAATTGATCCGTAGTTAGAACGGCTGGGAATGGAGGCCCGTCTTGACAGCCAAGTTAGCTTATGACTATTTGAGATTATCTGACGAGGAGTTTAAATGCGGAGAATCATCCAGTATTCAAAATCAGCGAATTGCAATCCAGCAGTATTGCCAGCGTCATGGAATCACCCTAATTCGTGAATTTATTGATGATGGTTTCTCGGGGAGTAACTTTGATCGGCCTGGTTTTAATGAAATGCTTCGCTACCTGAAGAAGAAGGAAGTAACCATCGTATTAACCAAAGACCTTTCCCGTCTTGGTCGTGATATGCGGGAATCCTCATATTACGCAGAAACCTTCTTCCCAGAAAACGGAATCCACTATATTGCAATTCACGATAATTTTGATTCCGAAGAAGACAATACCCTTGCACCGTTCCAATTTGCTATGAACGATGTATATCTGCGTGATACTTCCAAGAAGGTAAAAAACATCCTGAACGCTAAGAAAAAGGCGGGCGAATATGCCGCTTGTGCACCATTTGGATATGCGAAGAACCCTCGAGACAAATCAAAGCTAATTCCAGATGAAACAACAGCACCCATTGTACAGATGATTTTTAATCTTGCAAGTCAGGGACTGTCCACCCGGATGATCTGTGACAAACTTAATGCAGAAAAAATTATCCCGCCTCTAAAATATCGTGTTGAATTCACTGGTGATTTTGGAGATAAAGGTGCTGCGAGAGCTTCCGATGAATGGAATTATGTAACTGTCAAGAGAATCCTCCGCAACGAGGTTTATCTTGGACACACACTCTTAGGTCGCAGTAAAAAAATCAGCATTAAGGCCAAAAAGAAAGTAGCATTGGATCGAAGTGAATGGCATATTACAGAAAACACTCATCCCCCGCTGGTTTCTCAAGAAACTTTCGATACTGTCCAACGAAATTTAAAAGCATCAACAAAACAATGGCAACAGCACGATCAGGTACGCAGAAGCATCTTTGGAGGCCTTGCATTTTGTGCACACTGTGGAACTGCCATGTGTAGCGCAGGGTCTGTCTATAAGGGAGAGCGTGAAAAATATTGGTATCTTCAATGTAACAATCTTCCCAAACGTAGTCTGAAACGGTGTGAACATGCTGCTAGAATTAAATACACCGATCTTGTTGAAATTGTCACTAGAGAACTCAACCAATTCATCGGTCTGACCCATGAAGAAATGGAAGCTGTTATTCAGCAGGCCCAAACTGAATCCCAGAATGGTCAGAAGGAAAAGCAAGCTAAAAGCATGATCCATAACATCGAAAAACGCCAAAAACAAATTGATGATATGATTACAAAACTTTATCAGGATAATGTTTCCGGGCGTCTCGCGGATGACCGTTTGGAACGAATGGTTAAAGCTCTCGATGAAGAATTCAAGGTTAACAGCAAGAAAATTTCTGAACTGCAAGAATCCATTCATGCTGCTGCACAGGTAACAGATAGCTATCGACTGTTTTTTGATCTGGTGAAAAAAGCAACCCACATTGAAACTCTCACACAAGATATTGTTCGTACTTTTATTGATCGAATTGAAATCAGCGAACGTATCCTTCCGAAAGGAATAACAATCGCTGGAAGCAAAACACCATACAAACAGGAGATCAAAATCTTTTACCGTTTCATTGGTAATATCTCTGATCAGTCTTTGTGTGAAATTAACCGTGAAGAAGCAAGTTAGCTATGATTCAATGCCTATAAACCGATTATTTTATATAGATTTTGAAACTATATTTACAGGAAAGTTTCGATCATTAACGAAAATTTCAACATGCTTTTTAACATCATGGGAGGTTGGCGTAAACCTGAAAGAGGGCTACAACGGTGATATCACTGCCCGTCAGGCCGGCTCTGTGGGCGGTCAGATGGTTAAGAAGATGATCGAGGCCTACGAGAACGGCCTGAAGTAATCAGATCTACCATGGTTAAAACGGGGGGACGGCAATCGCCGTCCCTTTCGTTTTTTATTATAAAAAACCGCCTAATCAAAAACAGTTTCTCTTTGCCTGCTTCTCTTTCAAAAAATAGTCTGCCCCGTTGTTAAAATCAAAGCAGCAGGCCACCCCAATGGGCGGCCTGCTTTTTTATATTTAATATCAAAACAGCGTGGTTACCCATAGGATAATTCCGTATATAATGCTTGCTGAGATACCATATACCAATACCGGGCCCGCTACAGTAAAGAGCTTTGCCCCAGTCCCCAGTACAAACCCCTCACTTTTGAATTCCAGCGCCGGGGAAACCATAGCGTTTGAAAATCCGGTGATGGGTACCAGAGTTCCTGCCCCAGCCCGCTTTGCAATGTCATCAAACCAGCCCAGTCCCGTGAGTAAGGCTGCCAAAAAAATGAGTGACACCGCTACCAGGGTTCCCGCGTCCTCTTTTGACTGCCCCAGACCCTCATACCAGTTCATCATCCACTGGCCCAGCACACAGATGAGCCCTCCTACGCAAAAAGCCCATAAGCAATCCTTCCACAGTGGGGATGGCTTTGCTTTACTGCTTACATATTGGTTATATTCCTGGTTAGACATATTCATAAAAATCGCCGCCTTCCAAATTTAGATAGATCTAGTATGCCGCAAATGATAAAAAAAAACCGCCGCTCAATTTTAAACAGAGCAACGGTTTTTCAATTTCTACGTCAAAGGAACATCTATTACTTCTTTCTGTTCAGGATCAACCGGTTCCCCCTCATTGGGAATAATCTCAACGGAATTATCCCCTTCACCGGGAACTGTTTCAACAGAATCATTTTCTTCACCAGAAGTTCCAGGCTGAATGGCCCCCTCCTCTCCGTCCACCTTGGGCAGGAAGATAGTCATGGTGATAATCTTGGCCACCTCACCACGTAAAATGCCATTCTGAGGGAACAACATCCCGTCGCTGCCATTGATCACCCCAAGGGCCACCAATGTTTGAACCTGTTCCTG
This sequence comes from Oscillospiraceae bacterium, assembly GCA_045543215.1. Taxonomy (GTDB): domain Bacteria; phylum Bacillota; class Clostridia; order Oscillospirales; family Oscillospiraceae; genus DXYV01. Next base: position 9,615 of record JAZQMD010000121.1, on the reverse strand, counting down.
TGCCCAGCCGCTCACCTGATCTGCATCAAGGAAAACTGATAAATCGGCCTTCTGGGGCTGGTCCAGCGTGCGACCAATAATGACCATGGCCGCTTCCCGGGTCACATTATCTCCAGTCTTAGCGTAAAGAAGGTCCCCTTCCTGATCCCCCTTGAGCAAGCCCAGACCATAGGCCGCCTTCACATAAGGCAGCAACCAGTCCTGAATAGCATCCAGGTCAGCAAAGGGAAGTTCTGTAGCCTCGTAAGCAGCAGTATCTTCCTTCAACATCCTCACCACCAGGGTAAGCAACTCCCCTCTAGTAATGCTCCGACCAGGGATGAAAGAGATCGTTCCATCATCATTTGACTCACCAGTGGTAATGCCCATCTGATAAAGTTGGGTAACATATTCCTTAGCCCAGTGCCCCTCTGTGTCAACAAAGGGGTTTCCCCCAGCAACCGTCACAGGGATGGATACGGTAAGTCCTCCACCCTCAACCCGAATGGAGCCGGTGGCATTGTGACTCCCGGCGGCAAAGTATCCAGTCTCGTCTACCGTCCCTACCGTCCCCTCCACCGTCCATGTGAAATCAGAATCAGCGCAGGACACGGGCAGATTGCGATATAAGCCTTCTGCTGATAAACCTACCACATCTCCCGGTTCCAGAGTAATGGAGGACACAATGCTCCCCTCTACCTCGTCCTTAATCCGTAGAGTGGAGAGGGAATCTACAACCAGAATCTCTGCCTCTCCGCTCTTTCCATCGCTGGAGACATAGATGCTGTCCAAGCCGCTTTCTTCCCCGGTGGTGTAGACCAAGGCACCTGTCCCATCCATGGTTACTTGCCCCAGCATACTCCCCCACTTCAATTCTCCCTCCCACTTCATGGGATGGTAGGCTGTATCTACGGCAGTGGCAGTAAGAGGAGTAGAGCTACCCATGAGCACCACATCGTTGGTGGCTGAAACATAAAAGTGATCCAACTCGCCAGTCGCCCTTTCGCCAGATACAAGGAACAGACAGGTACTCACCGCCCGTCCGGAACCATCAGAGCCCCGATTAATCATCTGAAAGGATTCAAAATCTGCATAGGTAGTCCCCAGAGAGGTAGATCCTCCTCCATCCATGGCAATGGCGGTGACACAGCCCAACTCGATGAGCCGCTGAGCCACCTGACCATAAGTGGCCCCAATAGAATGGCCCTTCTGTCGACCATCTACGGTATAGAGCACTACGGAGCCATCCTCTCGCAGCCCCACCGCAGTATAGGGGTTAACCGAGGCGGACAATCCATCGGCCACCTGGCCACCCTTTACCAGAGAATAAAGCCCGCTGACAGCGTGAACCACTTCGGTCCACTCCTCATCCTCCACCTGAGTGTGGAGGCTAACATGGTCCCCCGGTTGAAGATCAGAAAGGTAAGCCAGCTTGTCCGGGTCTGAGTTTACATTCATGGAGATAATAAAGCAGTCGGCGGGAATCGTATTATCTGCCACCGAATCCCGTACGCTCACCACCTGGCATTCTACTCTGCCGCTGATAGGCAACCCGGCCGGAATTGCCAGAATCCCACTCTCCGGATCTGTTACCTCCAGAGGACGCAGCACAACATCCACCCCGGCAACGTTATTTTTAGTGGTAGGTCCAAAAGTGTCTGAGTACAAATAGTAACCACCATCGGCCCGAATTTTATTAAAGCCGGACAAGGTTATAGTTTTATTTTCCACGGGACTAACGGTTTCCACCCCTGTCAAATCGTCCATCTCTATCCGTTCACGGGTGGTCCAAGACGCGGTGATCTCAATGACGGGCTCACCCATAACTGCAGTTCCGTCTTTCTTAAACCCGATGGCATGGTAATTTGGGTTGGCTGACTGGAGCAAACCATCGGTAATTACCAGCCCGATGGGGGTGCCGCTGGCAGTATTGAAAAAGCCAGCATTAATTCCTCCCACTACCCGTAGTCCCTGAGCCTCCAGGTCGGCTGCCATAGCTGCCATGGTCTTCTTTTCGGTCACATAGCCACCATAGGATACCACAGCGGACACCGATCCGCCAGGCGTATATTCAATATAGTTCTCCGTACGCAGATCAGAGCGATCTGTGCTCCACAGGCTCTGGTTTGTTACCGTCACTCCCGATGCCACCGTGGTGGTCTTAGCCCGCAACTTATTGCCTAAAGCCGATGAAGCCAAGGCCAGTGAAGTTATTTCCAAGGCCATAGCCATGGACAACAGCATGACAACAATTCGTTTTACAGGATGTCTCATAGGGTTCCTCCGGATCATGGTTTGCTTTAAAATGGGCATATAATACACCCGTGCGGACAGCCCAAAACGGTTTTCCGATCAGGCATTATGTTAACACATATCCCTGAAAAAGTAAAGGACATCAATGCTAAGATTTGTTGGTCTCGCTGGCCCTTTTTGTCAATGCCCCAATTACCCCTTCCATTCCTCTCTTGGCATGGAATCCACCTTCTCCAAGGTATCAGCCAAAGTTGCAGCCTGCCGAAGTTCCATCAACTCCCCGATCAAGCGGTTTGACAGGAGAAAACCCTCAGGTGTAAACCGCCAGCGGCGGTCATTGCGGGTGGCCCATCCCTTTTGCTCATATTCTTGAAATTTAGCGGCCAGTGGATCGAAGTTCATATAGTATTCCCGGCGGTACTCCCATTCTTCCACCCCATAAGAGGTGCGTAGGCGGAGCATCAGATATTCTCCTGACCTCTCCCTCCGTGGGATATTCTCCAACTCGCTCAGCACAGGCTTACCCTCTTTAATACCCCGTATATAGTCATCCAGACTTTTCAAAAAGGCGTAGCGGCAGCCGCCAAAATCAGAATGGGCCCCAGGACCAAAGCCCAGATACTCCCGTCCCATCCAATATTTCATGTTGTGTCTGGACTGCCGCCCCGGCTTTGCAAAGTTGGATATTTCGTATTGATGGTAGCCTGCCTGTACCAGTCGCTCCACCGTCCAAAGGTATAGGTCCGCCTGCTGATCCCCGTCAGGCAGGCTTAACCCTTCCTCCACCTGGCGGGCCAGGGGGGTTCCATCCTCCACTGTCAGACCATAACAAGACAGGTGCTCTGGAGCCAAGGTCAGAGCCGCCTCTAAAGTTGTTACCCAGCCCTCTCTGCTCTGACCCGGCAGTCCGAAAATCAGATCCAGGCTAAGGTTCTTCAGCCGGGCCCTACGGATCGCCTCCACCGCATATTCCACCTGAGCAAAGGTGTGGGGCCGATGAAGGTCTTGTAACACTTTATCGTCTGCCGACTGCATCCCTAAGGAAATCCGGTTGACCCCCGCCCGCCTCAGGGCGGTAATCATTTTAATATCTACACTTTCCGGATTACACTCCACCGTAACCTCTGCCTCTTTTGCAACCCGGAACCTCCTGTGCAGAAGCTTAAGCAACTCACACAACCGTTTGTCTCCATAGTAGCTAGGGGTTCCACCGCCAAAGTAGATTGTGTCCACCTGATAGTCTTTAGCCAGGGGAGCAGTCTCCAAAATATGGGCAGTCAGCGCCTTTTGATATTCATCCATCCGATGATCATTCCCTGCCAGGGAGTAAAAGTCACAGTAATCGCACTTACTGCGGCAAAACGGAATATGAATGTATAGCCCGATGCTCTTTGCGTTCATGGATCCACCTCCCCTTGATTTATTATTTTTTCATTATATTAAATTTTCCTAAATTTTGCAAGTTTCTCCTATTCTTCCCTCCATTAACTAACCTCTTTTAATGTATTAAATAAATGTAACTGAAACATAAAATGCAAATTTGTATTTTTTCTTCCTCTTTTTTGTTTCTATCTACTCTTGACTTTTTAAAGAAAACAGATAAGATGGAAACAATTACAATTTAAGGAGGGGTTATGTTGAAAAAAGCGGCATCCCCATCAGCTAACATTTCCATAAAATCCGCAACCCGCCTATCCAGAAAACCTCCTCTGTCCAAGGAGGAACTCTCCCATCTGGATGCTTGGTGGCGGGCAGCCAACTATCTGGCCGTCGGTCAACTCTACCTGTGGGACAATCCCCTCCTGCGCAAGCCCCTTACAAGGGAGCATATCAAGCGCACCATTGTAGGCCACTGGGGTACTGTCCCCGGGCAAAACTTTATTTACACCCATCTAAACCGTATCATTAATAAATATGATCTAAATATGATCTATCTCTCCGGTCCCGGTCATGGAGGAAACGCTATTGTGGCCCAAGACTGGCTGGACGGCTCTTACAGCGAGGTCTACCCCAACATCAGCCAGGATGTGGAGGGGATGAAAAAGCTATTCAAGCAGTTTTCCTTCCCCGGCGGCATTTCCAGCCACGCCGCTCCGGAAACCCCCGGCTCTATCAATGAAGGCGGAGAGCTGGGTTATTCCCTGGCCCACGCTTTCGGTGCGGTGATGGATAATCCTAGTCTTATCGCCACCTGCGTGGTGGGAGATGGGGAGGCAGAAACCGGCCCCTTGGCCACCGCCTGGCACTCCAATAAATTCATCAACCCCATTACCGATGGGGCAGTCCTCCCCATTCTCCACCTCAACGGTTATAAAATTGCCAACCCCACAATTTTTTCACGTATCACCCGAGAAGAGGTGGAAATGTTCTTCAAGGGCTGCGGCTGGGAACCCCGTTTTGTAGAGGGAAGCGACCCCACCGATATGCATCAAAAAATGGCCGCCGCCCTGGATTGGGTGGTACGGGAGATTAAACGCATTCAGGAAGTAGCTCGCACTACCGGCGATCCATCCCGCCCCCGCTGGCCCATGCTGGTCTTCCGCTCTCCCAAGGGATGGACCGGTCCCAAGGAGGTAGACAATCTGCCTGTGGAGGACTCCTTCCGGGCCCATCAGGTTCCTCTTCCCATGGATGATGACTGCCCCGAGTATGTGCAACAACTGGAAAAATGGATGAAGTCCTATCGCCCTGAGGAACTCTTCGATAAACAGGGCAAACCCACTGCTCTGGTTTCCTGCATCGCCCCCAAGGGCAACCAACGCATGGGGGCCAATCCTCATGCAAATGGTGGCCTTCTTTTGCGTGATCTGCGCCGTCCAGATTTTCGAGACTACGCAGTCTCCATCCCCTCCCCGGGAGAGGTGGAAGCCCAGGACATGGTCGTGTTAGGACAGTATGTACGAGATGTAATCAGGCTCAACCAAGATGCCCGTAACTTTCGGGTCTTTGGCCCTGATGAGACGCAGTCCAACCGTCTCAGTTCGGTATTTGAAGCCACCGGCCGCCGCTGGAACGGTAGTGGTCCCACCCCACCGTGGGACGAACATCTGGATGCCGATGGTCGGGTGATGGACTCCATGCTCTCCGAGCACCTGTGCCAGGGCTGGTTGGAGGGTTATCTCCTTACCGGCCGTCACGGCTTTTTCAACAGCTATGAGGCCTTTATCCGTATTGTGGACTCCATGTTTGCCCAGCATGCCAAATGGCTTAAAGTAACCCGGGAACTGCCCTGGCGGCAGGATATTGCCTCTTTAAATTACGTTCTCTCTTCCAATGTATGGCAACAAGATCACAACGGCTTTACCCATCAGGATCCCGGTTTCCTGGATCATGTGGCAAATAAAAAGGCGGATGTAGTCCGCCTTTACCTACCTCCGGATGCCAACTGTCTGCTCTCCTGCTTCGACCACTGTATTAAAAGTCGCAACTACGTCAATGTTATGGTTGCTTCCAAGCTTCCCCGTCCACAATGGCTGACCATGGAGCAGGCGGTAAAGCACTGCACCCAAGGAATCGGTATCTGGCAATGGGCCTCTAACGACCAGGGGAATGAGCCTGACGTAATCATGGCCTGCTGCGGGGAAACTCCTACTCTGGAAACCCTGGCTGCCGTAACTATCCTGCGCAAGCATCTGCCCGAGCTGAAGATACGTGTGATTAACGTGGTGGATCTGATGCGCCTCCAGCCCCGCAGCGAGCATCCTCATGGCCTTACCGACGATGACTACGACATCCTCTTCACTCGGGACACCCCAATCATTTTTGCCTTCCATGGCTATCCTACCCTGGTTCATGAGCTTACCTATCGCCGCCGTAATAAGCATCTGCATGTACGCGGTTACAAGGAGGAAGGCACCATCACTACCCCCTTTGACATGCGGGTGAAAAATGACATTGACCGATTTCACCTGGTAGAGGATGTAGTCCAGCGTCTGCCCCAACTGGGCAACCGAGGCGCGTTCCTCATCCAGCTCATGCGGGATAAACTAGTTGAGCATAAGCAATATATTACCAGCAACGGGCAAGACATGCCAGAGATACGTAATTGGCATTGGAACGGAGGAAATGGCAGCTACTAACTTCTTTTATCTCTAAAATATTCTCTTTATTATACAGAGGAAGCGATATATACCGCTTCCTCTGTATAATTTGCATGACAAACCGGCTTGGGGTCCACCTTCAAGCATGTGATGTCCATACTCCCTGCATCAGACCATCTGGAGACAATTTCGGGTCATCCCGTACCGCTGTCCAAAGCGCGGCCAGATTCTCATCACTATGCTCGATCTCCTTTGCCCAACGTCGGGCCAACTCCATCCAATCCCCGTCTGCACAGTCCCCTTTCTGTATTCGCCGGGCCAAAGACAACTCCCTCAACACCAAAATGCTTAACACCGGAAGGGCAAGCTTTCCATAAATATCCCCATCAAAATCCGCCCGTAAAAACCATCGCCAAATTAGATACGTTGCCCAGCGGGCCTCCCTCTTTTCTCTGTACGCCTCGTAAAGACTACCTTTATAATGTTTTGCCTCCAGAACCGCTAATGCGCCCCTGAGCTCCTCCTTCCAAGTATGGTCTAAGACCTCCAACTGACCAAGCATCTCTACACAACGATGTCTGGCGCTCTGTCCTGCTACTGACCCACTCCATGGAAACTCCGGCTCCTCCAGTCTCCTCCATTGGGTGGCCACGGTGGAAAGAGCGGTTATCCCCACTTCGTCCAAGGCAAGCTGAAGCTCCATCCCAAGGGCGACCAGCCCTGCCAACCGTGTATTCCAGCGTAAGTCGCACCGCTTCAACAGCCCAAAAACAGCATCCCTACAAACCAAAAGGGCTGACAACAACTCCTGATCCACATCCTCACAACGGAAGGTCTGCTCATCCGTCTTTTCCGTGACAAAGCCCACTTCCGTCCCTAAAATCAGTTCTATGGCCGCCGGACAGGAGGCGGCTAAAGCCTTCTCCCGAAAAAAGCCGTACTCCTCAATAAACCGGGGATGGTTGCGACAGGTCTGACATACCCGCTCCTCTCCCAGATTTATCTGAATAGCGCAAAGCCGCTGCTCTGTGAGCAGAGGGCAATAACCTCCAGTTACCGAAAAGCAAAACTCCCCCTCTTCATCCACTTTCATAGCCCGTCGAATCTGATCTCCCAGATCGCCGGACAGAGCACGATAAAAGAAGGCACTCTCCTTATCTATTACAATGTCCCAAGCGGCACAACAGGTGTCCGGGCAATCTCCCGCTATGCAACGAAATCGGTCATAATAATTGGGCTTACGTATCAGCATCCCCTTGCCTCCTTGTCCCTAGAATGATTTTCCATCGCCCTATCCACCGTATTTCCCACACATCCCCTGGGCACAATGGAGAAAAAAGGAGGGCTTTTATGACATCTATCTGGCGGGGCGTATCCATGCCCACCTTTCCAACCTTGGAAGGTAACCTAAAAATTGATGTACTGGTCATTGGCGGTGGAATTGCAGGAATTTTGTGTGCTAAGCTGCTCACCGACGCGGGAGTAGACTGCCTTACTGTAGAAGCTGGACGGGTGGGTGAAGGCGTCACTGGCGACACCACCGCCAAAATTACCGCCCAGCACGGCCTGTTTGCCGCCGATCTTATCCACCAGCTGGGTCGGGACCGGGCATACCGGGTGGTCTGCGCCTGGCGGGAGGCCACCCAGCATTTTTATCAACTATGCAACGGACTTGACTGTGACTTTCGCCCCGCCGACTCCTGTGTCTACTCCCGCTGGGATCGGGAACTGCTGGAGCGAGAGCTGACCGCTTTAGAATCCTTAGGTGTCCCTGCCCGCTTCCGGCAGCATCTTCCTCTCCCCTTCCACGTCTCTGGGGGGGTGGTATTCCCCGGCCAGGCGGTCTTTCATCCACTAAAATTTATAGCCGCCGTATCCCGGAATCTCAACGTGCGGGAGAATACTCCTGTCCAGACGATAGATGGCCATACTGCCTTTACCCCACGGGGAAAAATCACTGCCGACCGCATCATTGTGGCTACCCATTTTCCTTTTCTCAACTGGCACGGGGGCTACTTTACCCGGCTGTATCAGGATCGCTCCTATGTGCTCGCCCTGGATAATGCCCCCACTGTGGGTGGAATGTTCATGGACGCAGATAGTCAGGGCCTCACCTTCCGGGACTGGGGAAATCTGGTCATCCTAGCCGGGGGCGGACACCGCACGGGTAAGGCCGGCAAGGCCTGGCGGCCCCTGCGGGAATTTGTAAAGCGCTACTGGCCTCAAGCCAGAGAAGTAGCTGCCTGGGCCACCCAGGACTGCATGACTATGGACGGCCTTCCCTATGTGGGCGCATACAGTGGTAGAGTTCCTCATGTACTGGTAGCCACCGGATTTGAAAAATGGGGCATGACCGGAGCTATGACTGCCGCCCAATTACTCACCGACCATATCTTAGGCCGAGAGCACCTCTGCCATCAAATCTTTTCTCCCCAACGTCCCATGCCCCTGCCTCAACTGGCCGTCAACGGCATGGAGGCCGCCCTGGACATGCTCACTCCCCTTCCACACCGCTGCCCCCATATGGGCTGTGCCCTACGATGGAACCGGATGGAGCATACCTGGGACTGCCCTTGCCACGGCTCCCGATTTACAAGCTCCGGCTCCCTGCTGGAGGGCCCTGCCCAACGTGGCCTGGGGAAGAAATCATAAAAAGGTACGGGATTTCAAATCCCTATTATAGCTCTTCCCATGCCTTTTCACAAGCCTTCATATAAATAGCCTGTTCTTAGTTTCCCTTCCCCCTTACAGTACACCCGTTTTTGTCCTGATAGAAAGTAGATTTGCCGTCCAGACGAGCAAAAACTTTGTCAATAGCGTCTGCGGCACATATACTGGTGAGAGCGTAAAGCCATTGTAAACTATTGATAGGAGGGATACTCATGTGTGGCATTGCAGGATGGGTGGGATTTGAACAGGAGGCGGCCCAAACCTGGCCGCTGGCGGTATGGAAGAAGGTTCAAAGCACCTTGGGCCACCGGGGACCCGATCAGCGTGGGATGTATTTCGATGGTCCCTGCGGCCTTCTCCATGCCCGGTTGTCCATTGTGGATCTGGAGGGGGGGCGCCAGCCCATGACCCTGGCGGTACAAACGGGAGAATGTACACTGACCTACAACGGGGAGCTTTATAATACCAACGAACTACGCCAGGAACTGGAGATAGCAGGTCACACTTTCCAGGGGCACTCGGACACAGAGGTGGTTCTCCACAGCTATTTGGAATGGGGTGAAACATGCGTGGAGAAGTTTAATGGAATCTTCGCCTTTGCCCTGTGGGACAGCCGGGATCAGTCTCTCTTTCTGGCCCGGGATCGCATCGGGGTCAAGCCCCTGTTCTACAC
>JAZQMD010000120.1:0-16748 GCA_045543215.1 Oscillospiraceae bacterium | reverse complement strand
CCGTTTTTAGAGAGTGTGCATATCATATAAAATGACCGTCGCTCATTTGGTGAGCGACGGTCATTTTGGATGCTATAGGTTGGAGACGGTTTCTTAGTACATGCCGCCCATATCAGGGGCTGCGGGCACAGGTGCGGGAGGCTCAGGCTTGTCGGCCACCAAGGACTCAGTCGTCAGCAGAATGGCAGACACCGAAGCAGCATTCTCCAAAGCGGAGCGGGTCACCTTAGTGGGATCCACAATACCGGTGGAGACCATATCACAGTACTTCTCGTTGTAAGCATCAAAGCCATAACCCACCTTGCCGGCATCCTTCACCTTCTCCAGCACCACGGAGCCATCAATCCCAGCATTGGCGGCAATCTGCTTCATCGGCTCAGTAAGGGCGCGGGCAATGATCTGTACACCAGTCTTCTCATCGCCCTCCACATCAGCCAGCAGCTTCTCCACAGCAGATACGGCATTCACATAGGCGGTACCGCCTCCAGCTACGATACCTTCCTCCACAGCGGCACGGGTAGCATTTAGCGCATCCTCAATACGCAGCTTCTTCTCCTTCATCTCAGTCTCGGTAGCTGCGCCAACACGGATGATCGCCACGCCGCCGGCCAATTTGGCCAGACGCTCCTGGAATTTCTCCTTATCATACTCAGAGGTTGTGGTTTCGATCATATGACGGATCTGTCCCACCCGGGCCTTAATATCCTCTGGTTTACCAGACCCGTCCACAATAATAGTGTTCTCCTTGGACACCTTCACCTGGCGGGCATGGCCCAACTGAGAGAACTGGGCCTCCTTCAGCTCCATTCCCATGTCAGAAGAGATAACCTCACCACCGGTAAGAATCGCAATGTCCTGAAGCATTTCCTTGCGGCGGTCACCAAAGCCAGGGGCCTTAATAGCACAAACGTTTAGAGTTCCCCGCAGTTTGTTGACAATGAGTGTGGACAGAGCATCACCTTCCACATCCTCTGCCACAATGAGCAGCCGCTTGCCTGACTGCATGACCTGCTCCAGAATAGGCAGAATCTCTTGGATATTCGTGATCTTCTTGTCAGTCAACAGCAGCAGGCAGTCGTCCAGCACGGCCTCCATCTTTTCAGTATCGGTGACCATGTAAGGTGTAACATAGCCGCGATCCAGCTGCATACCCTCCACAACCTCGCTGTAAGTCTCAGCGGTCTTAGACTCCTCCACCGTGATTACACCGTCGTGGGAAACCTTCTCCATAGCCTCGGCAATCAACTTACCAATGGCTTCGTCTCCAGAGGAAATTGCGCCTACCCTGGCAATATCTTCAGTTCCATTAACCGGCTTGGAGCATTCCTTAATAAAGTCAACAGCAGCCTGGGTAGCCTTTGCAATTCCCTTCTTCATGACCATGGGGTTTGCTCCGGCAGCCAGATTCTTCAGTCCCTCACGGACAATGGCCTGGGCCAACAGGGTCGCAGTAGTAGTACCATCGCCGGCCACATCATTGGTTTTGGTCGCCACTTCCTTCACCAACTGGGCACCCATGTTCTCAAAGGGCTCTTCCAACTCGACCTCTTTGGCAATGGTCACACCGTCATTGGTGATAAGGGGAGAGCCGTACTTCTTACCCAACACCACATTACGGCCCTTGGGCCCCATAGTAATCTTCACGGTATCAGCCAGCTGATTGACCCCCCGCTCCAGAGCGTGGCGAGCTTCCTCGCCATAGCAGATGATTTTAGCCATAAATAACAACCTCCAAAAGTGAGTTTAAAATCAAATTATGCCACAGTAAAACACAATAATCTTGCAGCAATAGGGTTTTACTCCACTACCGCCAAAATATCGTTTTGACGGACGATGGTATATTCTTCTCCGTCCACCTTAACCTCAGTTCCAGAATATTTACTGGTGATGACCTTGTCGCCCTCCTTCACGGTCATGACAACTTCCTTACCATCCACCATGCCGCCGGGGCCAACGGCCACGACCACAGCCACCTCGGGCTTCTCCTGGGCGGCACTGGTGAGGATGATCCCGCTTTTGGTAGTCTCCTCAGCCTCTACGGCCTTGAGGATCACGCGGTCAGACAGGGGTTTAAGTTTCATAGTGAATTGCCTCCTTATATCAGATCAATGGTTTGGATCTCTAGTCAACCGGCTTAGCACTCATATTTAAGGAGTGCTAATTGCAAGTATGATAATAAACGTTTCCACCCAAAAAATCAACCCCTATTTTTCAAAAAACAGGGGTTGATTTGGAAAAATTCATTTTTAGTTCACAAACTTGCAGTCCGAGTGCTAAACCCTCCCCAAAATATGGCCCGGCATCTCATTCCCGCTTTGTAAGGCGGTAATCTAGATACCCTGGCCAGAAAAAATTGATCTTTTTCTCCGACAGGCCGATGGAAAATTCTTGTCCCCGCATTACTTCGCCATCTACCACGGCCACCAACTCTCTCGGGGAGGAGAGCTCGATCCGATCCCCATGCCAATGGCGGATCAGGTCAGGATGCTCCCGATACTTCCCCTTGGAGTACGCTCCTACAAAGCGAGCAAACGTAAGGCGCCCCACCTTGGGTACCACTAAGAAGTCGATGATGCCATCGTCAGGCATAGCATCCCCAACCGGCATGAATCCACCGCCGTAGTAGCGACCGTTCATAGCGCAGATAATGGTAGCCTCTCCTTTAAAATGCCAGTCCCCCATTTGAAGATCCACCGGCCGGGACAGGCCCTTGACCACATTAACCGCAAGAGACATAACATAAGCTCCTATACCACTGAGCATAGGCAATCCTTTATAATAATGTACATCCTTGGCAATGCGAGCATCCAGCCCTGCACAAATGGAGCCAATGCCCAGCTTGCCGTTACAGTCCATCAAATCAAAGGAAGCCTGGGGCCCGACAGCCAACGCATTCAGGTCGGAAAATCCCTCCCTCCATCCGGAGCCGAAAATTTTTAAAAAATCATTGCCTGTGCCTTTGGGCACATTTGTAATTGCCACATGGTCACAGTCGGCAGCTGCGTTCACTACCTCATTGAGGGTTCCGTCCCCCCCGCAGGCATAGATACGCATAGCCTCCCCCCGGTCAATAGCCCGATGAGCCAGCCGTTCGGCATCTCCGGCCTGGGCAGTAAGTACCATCTCTGTATCCAGATCTAAAGCCTTAATGTGGGAGAGGAGAATCTCCGTGCTGTCCTTTTTCCCTGCCGCAGGGTTTATAATAAACAGGTGCTTCATCTCAAAGCCCCTCCTTCTGGTGTTAGTTTCTCCCTCCATATGAAAACAGGTCACATTTAAGCATCCCGTTATAAAGCTTGCGCTTTTTATCCGCCTGTTTGCCAAAGGTACGCTCAAACTCAGTGTGGGAAGAGAGCAAATGGAGGGCCCATCCTTCTGGCAGGGCGGCATATACACTCCCAAAATCCCGGTAGAGTTCCTCGGCCTGCCTTCTTTCCATAAGCCGCTCCCCGTAGGGAGGGTTTGTCACAATGCGTCCACACTCTCCCGATGGACAGAAATCCAGCGCATTGGCTGTCTTAAAGCGCACCAGGTCTTTCACCCCAGCCTTGGCCGCATTAGCGCGGGCGATTTCAACCGCCCTGGGATCGAGGTCAGCCCCCACGATATCATAATCCCCGTGAAATTCCTTGGAAACCGCCTCGTCCACCCCATCCAACCACAGCCTATCCTCCAGCCATCCCCACTTATGAGCAGAAAAGGTCCTGGCAAGACCGGGGGCACGGTTTTTGGCAATGAGGGCAGCCTCGATGGCAATTGTACCTGAGCCGCAGAAGGGATCCCGAAAAGGATCCTTTCCCCGGTAACGGGAGAGAAGAACCATAGCCGCAGCCAGCGTCTCCCGCAGAGGGGCCTCCACCCCTACTGCCCGGTAACCCCGTTTGTGCAGCCCTTGCCCGGAGGTGTCCAGCATCAGGAGTGCCTCATCCTTCATGATGGAAAACTGAATCTGGTAAAGGGCCCCCGTCTCCGGCAAGGTAGACAGGCCGTACTTCTCCCCAAGCCGGGTCGCAACTGCCTTTTTCACGACAGCCTGACAGGATCTGACGGCACGTAGAGCGGAATTCAGGGCATGCCCCTTTACGGGGAAGTTCCCTTCACAGTGGATAAACTCCTCCCAGGGCAACGCCCGGGTCCCTTCGAAAAGCTGGTCAAAGGTAGCCGCCGGGAAACGGCCCAACACCAGTAATACCCGTACCCCCACCCGGAGATTAAGGTTAAGGCGTGGAATATCCCTTGCTGTACCCGAGCAAAACACTCTTCCATTTTCTGCTGCCACGCCGGCCATACCTAACCGCCGCAGTTCATTGGCCACGATTCCCTCCAGCCCCAGCAGAGATGGAATCATAAATTGTAGCCCTCCCATGGCCTGCCCCCCTTCCAGCTTCTTTTTACAAGTATAGCGGAAATCTACTTTCTCCGCAATCTTTCAATCTGTTTTTTATAAATTTTCCTCCTTAAACCTTAGGCCACACCAGAATTCCCTCTGATTTTCCCTGCATTTTTTCCTTTTCTCATTTCTTTCTGGTTAAAGTTCATATTTTCTTCTTTTCACTTACTAAAGTATGTGGTATACTAAGTTTATTTATAATGGTATGTTATGCTTTCCTGCCCTTCGGGGTAAGTTAAAAATTAGAAAGGTGAAATCGTACATGGGACTCTTCTCTAAAATATTTGGCACCCGCTCGGAGCGGGAGGTCAAATCCCTCAACGCCACTGTAGATAAGATCGAGGCCCTAGGCGAGGAGTACAAAACCCTCACCGATGTACAGCTTCAGGCTAAGACTCCAGAGTTTAAGCGGCGCCTTGCTGAGGGAGAAACTTTGGACGACATTCTCCCCGAGGCTTTCGCCGCCTGCCGGGAGGCTGCCTGGCGAGTACTTGGCATGCGCCCCTACCGGGTCCAACTGATTGGCGGCATCATCCTTCACCAGGGACGTATTGCCGAGATGAGGACCGGTGAAGGCAAAACCTTGGTCGCTACTCTTCCTGCTTACCTCAATGGCCTGGCCGGCAAAGGAGTTCACATCATCACAGTTAACGACTATCTGGCAAAACGCGACTCAGAATGGATGGGCAAGGTATACCGTTTTATGGGCCTGACCGTGGGCCTGGTCATTCACGGGGTTGAGAAAGATGCAAAAAAGGCCGCCTATCAGGCTGACATTACCTATGGTACCAACAACGAATTCGGCTTTGACTACCTGAGGGACAATATGGCCATCTACTCGGCCGAGCTGGTCCAGCGGGGGCAGTCCTTCGCCATCGTGGACGAGGTGGACTCCATCCTCATTGATGAGGCTCGAACCCCCCTTATCATTTCTGGTCAAGGGGAGAAATCCACTCAACTCTATTCCATTGTAGACGCCTTCGTTTCCCAACTCAAGTGTGTTTGTATTGCCTCTGTGGACGCTAAGCAGGAGGAAGATGAGAGCCTAGACGCTGACTATATTGTGGATGAAAAGGCCCGCACCGCAACTCTTACTGCCCGGGGTGTAAAAAAGGCTGAGCAACAGTTTAATCTGGAAAACCTATCCGATCCGGAAAATACCGCCCTCTCTCACCATATCAACCAGGCTATCCGGGCCCGGGGTGTTATGAAGCGGGATATTGACTATGTGGTTAAGGATGGTCAGGTCATTATTGTTGATGAGTTTACCGGTCGTCTCATGTTCGGGCGTCGATACAACGGGGGCCTTCATCAGGCCATCGAAGCCAAAGAGCGGGTCACCGTAGCCCACGAGTCCAAGACCCTGGCCACCATCACCTTCCAAAACTATTTCCGCCTCTATGACAAACTCTCCGGCATGACGGGCACCGCCATGACCGAGGAGGAGGAATTTGGCCAGATTTACGCCTTGGACATTGTGGAAATTCCCACCAACAAACCCTTGGCCCGGAAGGATCATTCCGATTTAGTATATAAATCTGAAAAAGGCAAATACCGGGCGATTATAGAGCAGATCATTACCTGCCATGAAAAGGGCCAGCCCGTTCTGGTCGGTACCACCTCCATCGAAAAGTCCGAGCTTATTTCAGATATGCTCAAGCACAAGGGTGTCAAGCATAACGTCCTCAACGCCAAAAACCATGAGCGTGAAGCGGAAATTGTGGCCCAGGCAGGCAAGCTTGGGGCTGTTACGGTGGCCACCAACATGGCCGGCCGTGGTACCGATATTATGCTGGGAGGCAACGCGGAACTCTTGGCCAAAGCGGAACTGCGTAAGGCTGGACTCAGTGACGAGCTTATCGCTGAGGCCACCGGCTTTGCCGAAACAGACAATCAGGAAATTCTGGACGCCAGATCTGCCTTTGCCGCTGCTGAAGCCAAGTATAAAGATTCTATTCAGGATGAAGCCGACCAGGTACGTGCCATTGGTGGCCTTTATATCCTTGGCACAGAACGCCACGAGTCCCGCCGCATCGACAACCAGCTGCGCGGACGTGCCGGACGCCAGGGCGGTCCCGGTGAAAGCCGATTTTTCCTTTCTCTGGAAGATGATATCCTCCGTCTATTCGGCTCAGAGCGTATCCAAAGCATGATGGACAGCCTTGGTGTTGACGAGGATACTCCTCTTGATCAAAAACTTCTCACAAACGCTATTGAGGGCGCCCAGAAGCGGGTGGAATCCCGCAACTTCCAAACCCGTAAAAATGTGCTGGAATATGACGATGTAATGAATACCCAGCGGGAGGTTATTTACACGCAACGCCGCCAGGTTTTGGATGGAGCCGATCTGCAAAGTTCTATCTCCAACATGATTGACACCGCCATCGATAACGCCATCCGCGGCCATGTAGGGGAGCAGGATCATCTGGATGCCTCGGGCTTCAAGGCTGCTATAGCCCCCTTTATGGGCTTCATCTTTTTCCCCGGAGAGGATGATCGCTCTACCCAGGAGCTTGCCTCCATCAGCACCGGGGAGCTGGTTGCTCAACTCCAAAAACTGGCCCATGAGCGCTATGCTGCCCGCGAGGCTGAATTTGGCTCTCCCCTCATGCGGGAGCTTGAACGGGTAATCATGCTCCGGGTAGTGGACGAATATTGGATGGATCAGATTGATGCCATGAACGAACTCAAGCAGGGCATTGGTCTTCGGGCCTATGGCCAGTCCGATCCCGTAGTAGAGTACAAACGGGAAGGCTTTGACATGTTCGAGCAGATGATCAACGCCATTCAGGAGGAGACGATCCGTCGACTATTCGTTGTCCGGGTGCATATTAATCAAGAGGTCACGCGGGAGCCGGTAGCCAAAATTACCGGCGAATCGTCCAGTGGAGATAACACAGTGAAAAAGCAGCCCCTGAGAAAGGAACCTAAGATTAATCGAAATGACCTTTGTCCCTGCGGTTCCGGCTTAAAATGGAAAAAGTGCACCTGTGCGGAATATCATAAGGAGGGGTAAATCCCACCCTAGAGCATTCCAACCTCATAGCAATGCTACTTTTGCCTGGAAGAGGAATTTATTATGGAATTTATGGAGCAAACCAAAAATGGTGTCACCTACCTTTCAGCAGAAAATTTAGCCGCTGCAGACGGAGCCGTGCACGGCTTCTCTACCCGCTTGGGCGGGGTATCAAGGGGCATGTGGGCCTCGCTCAATTTAGGGCTGAGCCGGGGGGACGACCCCGACCACGTGCGGCAAAACTACCAACGCTTCCTGAGTGCCGTAGGAGCCACAGGTTCTTCTATCGCCACATGTAACCAAGTGCATGGGGCTGTGGTGCGCAACCTGACCACCGCTGACTTAAAGGCCGATCCCTATGACAAGGTAGACTTTGAGGCCGATGGCATTCTTACCGCTATTCCGGGCGTAGTCCTCACCGTTTTTTCTGCCGACTGCATTCCTATTCTTCTCTATGATCCCAAACGGCGGGTCATCGCCGCCCTCCACGCTGGCTGGCGGGGGACTGCCTCAGGCATTGTCACCGTGGCCACAGGGCAAATGGTTTCAATTTACGGCAGCGACCCTGCGGATATCCTGGCCGCCATCGGCCCTGGTATTGATCCATGCTGTTTTGAGACTCACGAAGACGTACCCAACGCCATGACCGCCGCCCTGGCTGGTGGTAGCCTGCCCTTCATTCAACTCAAGGACAGTGGGAAGTTTTGCGTGGATTTAAAGGGGATCAATGCAAAGCGTCTTGAACTGGCTGGCTTGGCCCCGGAGAATATTTGCCTGTGCCGTGAGTGTACCTGTTGTGATGCAGAGAAATACTGGAGCCACCGTCGCCAAGGCACTCAGCGTGGGAGCATGGCCTCAGTCATCCAACTACTTTGAGCCTATGAAACTAAAACCTTGGATTTCTATCTCCCTGTCAGTCGCGCTGTTGCTTTTACCCGGCTGCCAGGCAGAGGCTCCGTCCCACACCGGGCAGGATAGCCCCCCACCTGTCCAAGAGAGTTCCTCTCCTAAGCCCAAGGCTGAATTTGCCCTGGCTTACGATGCTGGCAATACCTTGGATCCTTTGTCCGGGACTGGCTCTACCAACTTAGCTCTGGCCGGCCTGGTCTATGAGGGCCTATTCGAGTTGGATCCCACCTTTCAGCCCCAGCCTTTGCTATGCAACTCTTACACCTGCTCGGATGACAACCAAACCTGGGTCTTTACCCTTCGTTCTGGGTTAGTGTTTTCCAACGGAACCCCTCTCACCGCCCAGCACGTTGTGGACAGCCTCAACAGTGCCCGCTTCTCCGATCTGTATACAGCCCGTCTGGCCCAGGTTTCCGATATTACTGCCAAGGAGGAGGTCGTCACCATCACCTTGCACAGCCCAAACGGAGCCTTCCCCGCCCTGCTGGATATCCCCATTATTCTTCCTGGCTCTGAAGAGGATCCAGCTCCTCTGGGCACAGGCCCCTATTATTACAATTTTAGCAGCGGAAACCTGTCCCTTTCCCGAAATCCCTACTGGCACCAGGCCCGCCCTCTTCCTCTGGAAAGCATTCCCCTCCGGGTTTGCTCCACCGCCGATGATCGCATCGCTGCCTTTGACACCGGTCTTGTGTCTGTTGTCCCCTCCAATCTGACTGCCTCCAACGCCCTGGGCTACTCGGGTAGCCACGAAACCTGGGACTGTCCCACCTCCTCCTTGCTCTATTTGGGCTTCAATTGCAGCCAGGGTCCCTGCCTCAACCTGGCCCTGCGGCAGGCGCTTTCCCGGGGGATTAACCGCTCCACGGTGGTAACCTCCCTTCTTTCCAGCCACGCTGATGCCGCTGTCCTCCCTGTCCACCCCGTCTCCCCTCTTTATAATGAGACCTTAGCCAGCGAGTTGGATTACTCGGTATCTGCTGCTACCCAGCTACTGGAGGGGGGCGGCTATACCCTCTCCGACGGGGTCCTTCTCAGTAACGGGCGGCCAGTGGAACTGAGACTGGTGGTAAACAATGAAAACTCCTTTCGAATCGACGTGGCCGACTACCTGGCAGAAGAGCTGTCTAAATTGGGGGTGACGGTTACCGTTACCCATCTGCCTTGGGAGGAGTTTTTATCCGTCCTGTCCAAAGGAGACTTCGATCTTTACCTTGCCCAGGTCAAGCTGACGGCAGACTTTGATCCCTCTGTCCTACTCACCGGTTCTCTTAACTACGGAGCATATCGGAGTGAGGAAACAAGCGCCCTTCTGGCCGCCTTTCGCGCCGCAAGCAGCGGTAATTGGCAAACCGCCGCAAACGCATTGTACGCTAATCTGGCTGCAAACGCCCCTTTTGCCCCTCTTTGCTTTTTACACAGCTCTGTTCTCACCCAATGGGGCATCGTTTCCGGTCTGGAGCCCACTCAGCAAAACCCCTTTTACCGCTTTCATAACTGGTCTATCCACTGAAAGGAACTTTGACTGACTTTTGTCCCATGAGTCTTTTAATTGTCTCATAACCACAAAGTTAGTCTCTCAAGCCAACGCCCGTCCCCAATGGGGCGGGCGTTCAAAGGGAGAGGAAGAATATGAATCATGTATTCCGATGTTATGTGGAAAAAAAACCAGGCTTTGACCTCGAAGCCATCCACCTACTTCAAGAACTACGGGAACAATTGGGGATCACCGCCCTGACAACCCTACGCTTATTCAACCGCTATGATGTGGACGGTATCGATCCTCAGGTTTACCTTGCCGCCAAAGATGTTGTCTTTTCCGAACCCCAGTGCGACTACTTATACGATGAGGCCCTCCCTCCCCAGGCCCCCGGCACTGTCCTACTGGCGGTGGAACCCCTCCCTGGTCAGTACGACCAGCGCTCGGACTCCTGTGCCCAGTGTATCCAGCTGCTGTGCGCAGGGAGTCGTCCCAAGGTGGCTGCCGCCAGGATATACGTCCTCAGCGGCAACCTGTCCTCCTCCGATCTGGAAAAGATTAAGCGCTACCTTATTAACCCGGTAGAGTGCAGGGAGGCTTCCATGGACAAGCCAGTCACTCTGGCTCAGGACTACCCAGTCCCCCCTCCTGTACCTGTACTGGAAGGATTTATTTGCCTAGATAGCAGCCAACTGGAACCTCTTTTAGAGAAATACGGCCTTGCTATGGACCTGGCTGATTTAAAATTTCTCCACGCGTATTTCCGAGATGAGGAGAAGCGCAATCCCACTCTCACCGAACTGCGGGTAATTGACACCTACTGGTCAGATCACTGCCGTCACACCACTTTCTCCACCCACATTGACAAGGTGGATATCGCCGACCCGGATGTGAAAACCGCTTATGACCAGTACCTGGCGGCCCGGGCAGAGGTCTACGGGGCAAATACATCCACCCACCGGCCCAAAACCCTGATGGACTTGGCCACCATTGGGGCCAAGGTCTTAAAAAAGCGGGGCCTCCTGGATAAGCTGGACGAGAGTGAGGAAATTAATGCCTGCTCCATTCGGGTCACCGCCACGGTGGACGGACAAGAGGAGCCCTGGCTACTTATGTTTAAAAATGAAACTCATAACCACCCCACTGAGGTTGAACCCTTCGGTGGGGCGGCCACCTGCATCGGCGGGGCTATCCGCGATCCACTCTCCGGCCGCGCCTACGTCTATCAGGCTATGCGGATCAGCGGCAGCGGCGACCCCCGCACCCCGCTGTCTCATACCTTGCCCGGCAAGCTGCCCCAACGGAAGATCGCCGTCACCGCTGCTGCCGGTTATTCTTCCTACGGCAATCAAATTGGCTTGGCTACCGGCCTTGTAAACGAGGTCTATCACCCTGGGTACGTTGCCAAACACATGGAAGTGGGTGCCGTAATAGGTGCTGCCCCAGAGGAAAATATCCGCCGTGAGCGGCCCTCCCCTGGAGACGTGGTCATTCTCCTGGGCGGACGCACCGGACGGGATGGCATCGGTGGTGCCACCGGCTCTTCCAAGACTCACAATACCCATTCCCTAACCTCCATGGCCTCCGAGGTGCAAAAAGGCAATGCCCCTGAGGAGCGCAAGCTCCAGCGCCTTTTCCGTGATCCCCAGGTCACCCGTCTCATCAAGCGATGTAACGACTTTGGGGCCGGCGGCGTATCAGTTGCCATTGGAGAACTGGCTGATGGTCTGTTTATCGACCTGGATGCCGTACGCAAAAAATATGATGGTCTGGATGGCACTGAGTTGGCCATTTCCGAAAGCCAGGAACGCATGGCGGTGGTAGTAGCCCTTGAGGACAAGGATCCCTTCATTGCCGCGGCTGGCAAGGAAAATTTGGAGGCCTATCAGGTTGCCACAGTTACCCAAGAACCTCGCATGGTCATGAAATGGAACGGGGCCGTGATCGTCAACTTATCCCGGAAATTTCTCAGTTCCAACGGAGCAGATAAACATGCCGTAGTCTCCGTTCCTATCCAGGGGCGGTATCCCGGTGCCGTATCCGGCTCCACAGCTTCCGAAAAGGTAGATTCCATCCTTCACAATCCCAGCCTGGCCTCCCAGCGGGGACTGGTAGAACGGTTTGACTCCACCATTGGCGCAGGCTCAGTGCTTGTTCCCTTTGGCGGAAAAACCCAACTTACCCCTGTCCAGGTCATGGCCGCCCTTCTCCCAGTAGGCCCTGGCCGAGAAACTGAGGACTGCTCGGTCATGGCTTATGGTTTTGATCCCTACTTGTTAGAACAGTCCCCCTTCCATGGAGCAATCGCAGCAGTAGTGGAGTCCATTGCCAAGTTGGTAGCCTCCGGGTGTGATCCGGATACAGTTTATCTCTCCTTCCAAGAATATTTTGAAAAACTACGCACTGATCCCTTGCGTTGGGGAAAACCATTTTCCGCCCTACTAGGGGCCTTGACCGCTCAACTTGGCTTGGGTTCAGCCGCCATTGGAGGCAAGGATTCCATGTCCGGCTCCTTCCTGGACATGGACGTGCCCCCCACCCTCATCTCCTTCGCCATCTCGCCCTCCAAAGCCAGTCAAGTACTCTCACCGGAATTTAAAGCTGCGGATCACCCTGTTTATCTGTTCTGTGCCCCTAAGGAGGACTATGAGGGTATCAAAGAAATCTGGCGACAGTTTCATAATTTAGCCCGGAATGGGAAAATTCTTTCCGGGTGGGCTGTGGGCTCGGGAGGGGCCGCCGAAGGGTTGATCAAGATGTCCTTTGGCAACGAGATTGGCTTCACCCTAGACCCTTCTGCCAAGGGCATAGATCTATTTGCGCCCACTTATGGCTCCCTTATCGCCGAGTGTTCAGAGCCCATTCACGCCCCCTCTGTCACCCTGCTTGGCAAAACCACCTGCACGCGTGTAATTAAATTGGACGACTACTCCCTTTCTCTCCCCCGCCTGCGGAGTATATGGGAGGATGTTTTAGAGGAGGTTTATCCCACACAGTCTCCCTCCAACGAGGGAGAAAAAGTCTCCTCTATTTCCTACCCAAATCGCTCTCCTTTAATAGCCTCTCAAAAGTTTGCCAGGCCTAGAGTTGTCATTCCTATATTCCCCGGCACCAATTGCGAATACGACTCCCTCCATGCTTGTCTACGGGCAGGAATGGCCCCGGAGACGGTGATCATTCGCAACCTGACCCCCAACAGTCTTGTCCAGTCTGCGGTAGAGCTGGAGCAAGCTATCCAGCAGGCACAGATTATCTTCCTCCCCGGCGGCTTCTCCGGCGGGGACGAGCCAGACGGTTCTGCCAAGTTCATCATTTCTTTCTTCCGCAACCCCAGACTTACGGATGCAGTCCATGATCTGCTGAAAAACCGGGACGGTCTGATGTTAGGCATCTGTAATGGGTTTCAGGCTCTAATCAAATTGGGCCTTGTCCCATACGGAGAGATTCGTCCCACCGATCATACCTCCCCCACACTTACCTTTAATCTCATTGGTCGCCATCAGAGCCGCTATGTCACGACCAGAGTCGCCTCAGTCAAGTCTCCCTGGATGATCAAAAGCCAACTAGGCGAAATGTATACCATCCCCGTCTCACATGGAGAGGGCCGCTTTGTAGCCCCACCTGCCATTTTGGAGCATATGATTTCCAATGGTCAGATTGCCACCCAATATGTAGATACCGAAGGCATCCCTTCCCTGAATATTTCGGTGAATCCCAATGGCTCCATGCAGTCCGTCGAAGGTGTTTTCTCTCCCGACGGCCGGGTCTTTGGCAAAATGGGTCACAGTGAACGTCAAGGAGCCTTGGTCGGTAAAAATATTCCAGGCCTCAAGCACCAACCTATTTTTGAAAGCGGCGCTCTCTATTTTCGGTAATTTTTAAAAACTGCTGAGTTCTTTATCCAAATAGATACGGCTAGTAGCCTACCTTATCAAGATCCTAAAATGGAGAGAAAATCATTTCATTTTTGAAAAAATGCTTGACTTTTTACCCCATCTTGGGTATACTAATTTTTGCCCTATTGGGGTAAGATGGCGGCGTAGCTCAGTTGGCTAGAGCACTCGGTTCATACCCGAGTTGTCACCGGTTCGAATCCAGTCGCCGCTACCATGCTGTCCTCCGCGAGGCCGTAGGTCCCGCGGAGATTGACAGCACCCGTCAAGTGGCCCGTTGGTCAAGTGGTTAAGACACCGCCCTTTCACGGCGGTAACACGGGTTCGAGTCCCGTACGGGTCACCATTTTGTATGGAGGCATAGCTCAGCCGGTAGAGCGCTCGCCTCACACGCGAGAGGTCACAGATTCGAGTTCTGTTGTCTCCACCAAGGAGAACCCCTAGAGCCACAATGGTTCTAGGGGATTTTTATTGTATCAAAAGAAGCCAATCAGCGTCATACATTGACAGGTATTCGGGGCAGATTTGGGGCAATTGGGGGCAAATTTCGGGGCAAAAAAAAAGCCCCCTCACAGGACTAAAAATCCTACAAAAGGGCTCTATATGCCGGGGACGTCTGTTAAGGGCAAAGCACCGTAAGCACACTAGTACTTTTGCCCTTTTTGAGAATAGCTGGCATTATAGCGAATACTTTAGTTGATAAACGAGCAAAAGTATAGTAATAAATTCAAAGTATTTAATGCATTATAAGTAGATCATTTCGAGTAGGATTGGGATTTTGAAGTAAGTGCCGAAAAATCAATTTTCGATTAAAAAAATGCGTTGATTTTTAAATCGATAGGTAATATGATGGGTAAACATTTATAAAGATTTGTATTTTGGCAGTGATTATATGGCGTATCATATATTTAGCGGTCTTCGAGTTCCGTTGTCTCCACCAAGAAAACCAGTTAGCGTCATAGATCGACAAGTATTTAAGGCATATTTTTAGGTAATTAGGGGCAAATTTCGGGGCACAGACAAAGCCCCCTCACAGGATGCTCATCCTGCAAGGGGGTGCTATATGTTCAGGAGACACCCATTAATAGCAAGCCACTGTAAACACGCTAGTACTATAATTCTATAAAAAACATTTCCTAATTGTATTTTGAAAGATAATCGCTAAGGTGAGATAATATATCCCAGCCATGTTACTAGGAGACCGATTTGGATAATTTGTAGCAAACCCCAATAAGGGTAAAAGAATAGGCTAAATTAGCTAACCTTTCAATCTATAAACAATCCCTTTTGAGATAAAATATTACTTCATATAAAAAAATTACTTGAAAACCACCTATAAATAAAATAATATATTTATTACTATTAATCCACTTAAAAACTTCTTTCCTGAATATGGGGTGTTAATATGATTAATACATTAGATGATATTATTTCTGCCGTTGAAACGGTAGCAAAATCAATACCTCAGATTTCAGACTATACAAATTTTTGGATGATTCGTTCTAAGCAAGGCGTTTTTTATAATGAATATATTAATGGAGAATATATTGCTATTGGTTGGAATGCGCTAACAGAATTTATTTTATCTGGAAGTGACAATGATGACTATTATAAACAGATTCTCAAAGACAATAATTATCCAGATAAAGTGCCAGGGACAGCACTAAATAAGTGTCGTCGTTTTTTGGACGAAATTAAAGCTGGCGACATTGCAATGGTCGTTGGAAGATCTGAAATTGCGTTTGCAAAAATCGGTGAATATTTTGAAGATAACTCTGACAGGACAACGGCTCAAAAAGAGTTGGAAATTCACACCCAAATTGAAAATGGTACTTATTTTGGTTTTAACTGTCCTTATAAAAAGCGGAGGCATATTTCAATAATATCAAAGGTTGACTTAAGCTGTGCTCCACCCATGATATATAAGTGTTTAGTTTCTAACCGCCATAGCTTAAGTTCATTAAATGAATATGCAGACGCGATATTGAGTTGCTGCTATGATTTGTCATTTTATTCAAATCGCTTAATTCTTAAATACCATGTCAGGCAGACAAAGAATATTAATCCTATTGATTTTTCTCTATTTACTTTGTCGATGGCCACTTTAATTGCTGATAACAGCTTAGAATTAACAGGAAAATATAACTTAAATTCCGAAGGTGACATAGTTTTTTTCCTTACAAATACTGGACAAGAAATTTCATCTTTTCTTAAAGATCACTTGGTACCTATTTTATTAGGGTACTTTATTCTGTTTGGTGGAAAAACTGCTGGAATTGAATTTCCTTCTTCTATTAATACAATAAAGACTCTTGTTTCTGACTTCCTATATCGGAAAGAAAATAAACGGATAAGAGTTGCTGAAGCTGATAAGATTGAAGCTGAAGCTGAAAAAGCAAAAATTGATGCTGAACGAAGCCGATTTGAATTGGAAGAATTGAAAAAACGCACCCAAGAGCAGTCAAATTCTACTGTGGAAAACCTTATTCAGTCCGCAGCATCGCTTAACATTAAAGTCCCAGCAAATAATATTATTGATATTTCTACAATATTCCAGATTGACAATGAAGCAGAGTAATTTAAATAATTCTTTCACACTAATACCTAGTATAGTTTTATTGTATGGAAATAAGGTAAAAATTTAGTTGTTAATTATAAAAGTCCTGACTTTATCGTTTGTTCTTTGCTTTAAAATTTTAAAAATGTTGTGGAAAATCATCTTATTACAAATCTATTGCAGAATAGAAGGAACTATGAAATCTGATGTAAAGCAAAGCCCCCTCACAGGATCGGAAAATCCTGAGAGGGGGCTTTGCTTGTCCCTCCTACAATCCTAATCTCCCTAGAAAGAAAGCGATCACTGCCGCCAGAACTGCCCACAGAGCCTTGTCCACGATCCCATCCCAGCGTTTAGCGGGTTTGGCTTTGAGGGCTTCAACAGATGCCTCCAGCTTCTTTAAAGCATTTAGAATATTGTCGTAACGTGTATCTATTCTGGTGTAATCAATGGAAAGCCGTTCAAAACGAGACAAGAACTCTTTATGCTCCTTCTGGTTTTTT
>JAZQMD010000119.1:0-9368 GCA_045543215.1 Oscillospiraceae bacterium | reverse complement strand
CCCCTCAAATAGGACGCGCCCTCCCACCTCTATCTTTCCTCGATCTATCAGACCGGTGATGGTCTGAGCAGTCATGGACTTACCCGAACCACTCTCTCCTACCAGTCCAACGATCTCCCCTCGCTCCATAGCCAAATCTATACTATTTACTACCTGATAAAGCCCACGGCTGGTCTTAAATGCCACGGTAAGATTAGATACCTCCAGCATCATATCCCTCTACCTATCCCTTCCCGTAAGCCCTCCCCCAGCAGGCCCATCCCCAACACCAGCAGAATAATGACAGCGCCAGGAAACAGGCCCTCCCATGGGGCAGTAAAAAGCTGCGCTTCAGACAGCATGGAGCCAAGACTGGCATCTGGAGGTTGTACCCCGATACTCAAATAACTCATACTGGCCTCTGCCAATACTGCATTGTTAAAGCCAATCGTCACCCCGGAAAGCATCACCGGCACAATATTTGGAACAATATGGACAAATACCACGCGTAAATGGGATGCCCCCATAAGACGTGCCGAACGTACAAAGTCACGCTCTTTCAGGTGGAGTACCTCTCCCCGTACCAGACGGGCAAAGCTGGGGATGAACAAAACACCCAGAACCAGAATGATCTTATACTTACCAGACCCAGCCACCGCCACCACTACCAAGGCCAATAAAATACTGGGAAAGGCGGCTACCGCATCATTGAAGCGCATGACCACCTCATCCACCCAACCGCCGAAATAGGCGGTGAGGGAGCCGACCAGTGTACCAAAAACACCACCAATGAGGACAGTGCACACCGCCACGGTGAGCGTAGTACCTCCACCTCGCAATACGCGGGAAAATACGTCCCGCCCAAACTGGTCGCATCCCATAAGATGGGCCCAGGACGGGGGAGAGAATTTATCTGCCCCACTCATAGCATCTGGATCATAAGGGGTATAAAAAAAGCCTAAAACGATCAGGCCCAGAATAATTGTTGTAATAGCGGCGCCAAACACAAAATAAAAATTGATTTCCCGTTTCATAGCCCCGCCCCTCATTTCAGTTCAATGCGCGGATCTACATTCTGGTAGATCACATCCGCCAGAAAATTGGACAACACCACCACAAAGGCAATGATTACTACAATGGTCTGCACCACCGGATAGTCCCGTCCGGAAATGGACTGGAGAAGCATGCGTCCCATACCCGGCACGGAGAACACCCGCTCGATAATAATACTTCCAACCAATATATCCGCAATAGCCATAGCCAAAAAAGTAATCACCGGAATGACTGCATTGCGCAGCACATGACGGGATAATACAGATGCCCTGGTATTCCCCTTGCTGTACGCAGTACGTACATAGTCGCTGCCCAGTTCAGAGAGGATAGATCCCCTCAAAAGTTTTACCGACATGGCTATCTTCGGAATGGCTACTGCTGCTGCTGGGAAAATCATGTATCCCAAAAAGGCCGGCAGGCTTTCGGTATAGGAAACATAATCCCCTGGTGTAAACAGCCTGAAAATTAGGCCAAAGCCATAGGTAAAAATCAGACCAAGAATCAGAGGGGGAACCGACATAGCTACCTGGTTGATAGCAGTAAGCACTCTATCCACTGCTCCTCCCGCATGGTAGGCTGTAAACACACCTAATGGAAAGGAGATAAACACGATTAGCCCAAAAGACATTCCCGTCAAGGTGAAAGTGACTACCAACTTGCCGGATAACAGCTGGCTGACCGGAATATCGTAACTATACGACTGCCCAAAATTCCCGGTAAAAAAGTCTACCAGCCAGCTGAGGTAGCGTACCGCCAAGGGTCTGTCCAGACCCAATTCGGCCCGCAGCTGGGCTGCTCGCTCCGGTGTATAATCCAGGCCCAGCATGGAGGTCACCGGGTCTCCAGGAATAATCTGAAAAGCAAAAAAAGCTAATGCCGTCACAAGTAGCATGGTTCCCAGCAGAATCAGGACACGCTTCGCCAGATAGCCCATGGACGCCCCCTCTTTCTTTCAAAGTCCTATACCGGCGCTCCACAACAACGGAGCGCCGGTATAGACAATATGAATTAAGCCACATAATAAATGGTGGACATGTCCAGGACATAGATGGGGTAGAAGGTGAGGCCATCCAGCTCGGGACTAATGGCCACAAAGTCGCACAGGTCTTGGAGATAGACGTTAGCCGCCTGTTGAGACAAAATCTCCTGAAGCCGCTGGTATAAGCCAACCTGCTCCTCATCATCAGTAGAAGAGATAGCCTTTACAAATACTTCATCATACTCGCTATCCTTAAAATTAATAAAGTTTTTGGCATTGCCACTCTCAAACCGCTCCAACATAGCCCGTGCAGTCATAGAGGATGCGTCCAATCCCACCACAGTGGATTGGAATTCCCGGCCCTGATAGACCCGTTCCACCCACGTCTCCCACTCCACCAACTCGATGGTAGCGTTAACTCCAATGGCCTTAAATTGCTGCTCCAGTACCTGGGCCACATTCACATGAGGAGTATAATTGGATGGAACCGTGATCGTCATATCAAAGCCATCGGGATAGCCAGCCTCAGCCAGTAGGGTCGTTGCCTTCTCCACATCCTTTGGATAGGCCTCGGCTAGCTCCGACATAAAGTATTTCTGGAAAGCGGGGTACATGCTGGAGCCTACGGGTACCCCCTCCCCGTCAGCGGTCAGTTCCAGAATCTCCTGGATATCTACCGCATAACACAGGGCCTGGCGTACCTTCACGTCATCAAAGGGTTCCACAGCGTTATTCAAGTAGAGCGCCTGCACAAGCTTCATGGTATCGCTCTCAATTTTAAAGGAATTTCCCAATTCCCGCACCTGGGTGGCGGTGAGGTGAGCACACAGATCCACCGCACCGCTCTTTAAGGACATCATTAATGTGTCCGCATTGGTAATGACCTTATACTCTACCTGATCCAAATAGGCAGGTGTTCCCCAATATCCATCAAACCTTTCCATAACCATGCCTTCCTGAGGTGTACGGGAGACAAATTTAAATGGTCCAGTACCCACAGGAGAGGCCCCCTGGTTATCGTAATCGGCCGGGATTACCGCTTCAGTAAGGTAGGACAGAAACTCGATATTGCCCTCGCTCAGGGTGATTACCACCGTCTGATCGTCGGGCGCCTCAATGCTCTTAACCAAAGAAAAAGCCGAGACCAGCGGCGTTCCGCTCTCGGTCCCGGCGATTCGGTTCAGGGAGTAGACAACGTCCTCCACCGTGACCAAATCGCCGTTGTGAAACGCAATCCCCTCACGCACGGTGAAGGTATATGTAGTTCCATCCTCGGAAATATCAAAGTCACTGGCTACGGCAGGAATAAGTTCACCCTCAGGATCCGGCTTAACCAGACCTTCAAACAGGTTGAACAAAACCTCCTCCGTACCCGCAGAAACAGCCAGGTGAGGGTCCAGGGTATCATCCAAATCCTGTGCAATTGCTACCGTGACTGAACCTCCAAGGGATGGTTCGCCCGTTTGCGCTGCAGTACCCGTCGGCTCTGGCGAACCGCTGTTTGCCGTATCTCCCGTGCAAGCGCACAGTGAAATCGGCAGCGAAGCCAGAGTGACTAGCAGCAAAAGGTGTTTGAGCTTGTTTTTCATAGAAAAAACTCCTTTTTTAATGTACTGCGTCAGGTTTCATACCATATTCAGTTGTCCGCTACATTTTACACAGGTTATATCAGAATTGCAAGCCTTTTTCTATTTTTAGCATAAAAAACTGAGGTTTGGTCCATGCTGAACTGGGAGGGATGTCCTTTGGAAGGAAAAAAAAACGCTTGGATGGCTCCCGCTGTAGCCGGTGGCTTGGCCGGACTGGTCAATGGCTTCTTCGGCGGAGGAGGCGGTATGGTACTGGTTCCCTTGCTGGTCTCCCGGTGCAAGCTGGATCAGCGTAAGGCCTTTGCCACCTCGGTGGCCATTATTCTTCCTCTATGCGCCCTGTCCGCCTTAATCTATTGGCTACGGGGAGGACTGGACTTTATGGTCGCCCTTCCTTATCTAGCCGGAGGACTGGCGGGGGGCTTTATCGGAGGCAAATTGTTTAAAAAGCTAAATATGGTCTGGCTGCGTCGAATATTTGCTCTGTTTATTCTCTACGGGGCTATGAGGGCTTTGCTATGAACACCCTCATAGAGTGGCTCATCCCCCTGCTGGCCGGTGGAGCTACCGGGATTCTCTCCGCCTTCGGCGTCGGCGGGGGCTCTTTATTGCTGATCTATATGACCAGCTTTGCCGGCATGGAGCAGACACTGGCCCAAGGAATTAATCTCCTTTATTTCCTCCCTACCGCTGCCACCGCCCTACCCGCTCACTTCAAAAATGGCTATGTGGAAAAAAAAACCGCCCTTCCCGCCATTCTTGCCGGACTTGCGGGCACCGGACTTGCCGCCTGGGTGGCTACCGCCCTGGAAGTGGAGCTGCTGCGTAAATGCTTCGGAATATTCTTACTCTATATTGGCTTACGTGAGCTCTTTAGAAAAGATAAAGCTAAGGAATGAGCAAGGCCCCTCATTCCTTAGCTTCTTTGTTTTCCTTCATCCTCTTGAAACTTAAATATCCCTCTAAAATCAGGGCTGCGGCAACGGCATCCACATTCTTTTTATGATCCTTCATCTTCTTGCCCCCGGCATGGAGAATGGTGTGAGCCTCAATGGTTGTGCGCCGCTCGTCCCATAATACGGGAATTAGCCCGGTTTCCTCCTCCACCCGGACCGCAAACTCCCGGCACAGCTGCGCCCGTGGGCCCTCAGTGCCGTCCATATTCTTTGGCAAGCCAAGGACGATCTCCTCCACCCCGTGGTCTTTTATCAAACTGGCCAGCCCGACCAGCACCATCTCCTGGCTCCGTCCCCGAATCACTGTCGTGAACCCTGCCAACAGGCCGGTAGTATCCGAGATGGCTACTCCAGTCCGCGCGTCCCCATAATCGATAGCCATGATACGTATTTCCCTCTCCCTCCCTCACACTTAGAAATCATATACCTAACCTCTACTCTCCTTTATAAATAGGGCAACCAAAAGGTTTTTTAAATAGTTCCCTTATACATAAATTTACAAGTTTTATTATTTAAATTTTAAAAATTTATTTTGTATAACTATTGATCCTAACAACGCTTTTTCCTACAACCAAAGTAAATAGCCAAAAAGATAATGGTAGGGATGTTCCCAATCAACCATATCACAACCATCTGGACAATAAAACCTGCCGTTATACCCTCCATGGGCGCTAGCATGTTCAGAGGGTACAAAAGACTAAGCAAAAACAAAATAATTGGTAAAATAAGTCCCAGCCAATCGCTTTCCCTCTTAGATAAAAATATTTGCAATGAAATAATACCAACAATAAATGTTAAAACAATTAAAATTCTCAATAACTTAGTACCCCTACTCCGGAATTACTTGAAATACCATAACGCTTCCCTTCTTGATACTTAAGTTACTATAAAATTAAATAAGATTCAAGTCAATATGTTAATGACACAGCATTTCCTCCAAGGCATCCGAACTAAAATGAAGCCTTTTAAACCCCGTGCCTTATATTAACAGACCTTTTGAAATCATTGCAGCTTCTGTCAACAGTGATTACATTACAAAGTAAAAGAAAATATATCTTGACTTTCTATTTTAAATATGCTATTTTGTTAAATACCTATGAATAGGGCTTTCTTTTTGTGCACGTTTTTACGGGGCGTCCACAAAAACCCTTGTCCCCTCGGGTCATAGGGAGGCAGAGCAAATGCCGATTCCACCGTAGTCCCAGGGTGTTTTATACCCTTTGGCGCGCTGGATTCGGCCATCGGACCGATTCCGGCGCTTTTGTTTTGGAATCGTCCCAAAATTTGAAGGAGGTGCCGCTATATGGCGAAAGCCGGTAACCGTGTGAAGATCACGCTGAGGTGTTCTGATTGCAAGCAGCGCAACTATAACACCAACAAAAACAAGAGGAACACCACCGAAAAGCTGGAACTTAACAAATATTGCCCCTTCTGCAGGAAGCATACCCTGCATGCTGAGACGAAGTAATGAAGGCTATAATAAGCCTCAATGAAAGAAGGGTGTAACGAAACTATGTCTGATATGGAAAAAAAGGACGAGGGCATGGCCGTTGAACACGAAATTGCCAATCATCCCCCCGCCAATAAGCCTGAAAAGACCGCCAAGAAAGACAAGGCTGCCAAAAAGGATAAAAAGCCAGGTGTGCTTAAGCGCGTTCCCAACTGGTTTCGAGAAATGCGTAGCGAACTGAAGAAAGTATCCTGGCCCTCCGGTAAGGATACCTTGAAGAACATTGGCACCGTGATAACCTGTGTAGTGGTGGTTGGCGTGTTCATCTGGGCCTTCGACTGGCTGACCCATGCCGTGATACAGGCCTTGCTTAACCTGTTTTAACGAGGTTTGGGTATGTCTGACGATTTTAAGTGGTATGTTGCCCATACCTACTCCGGCTATGAGAACACTGTGGCCGTCTCTATTGAAAAGGCTGTGGAAAACCGCAACATGAGCGATCTTATTCATGAAGTGAGCATTCCCATGGAAACGGTGACCGAAATTACCGAAAACGGCCCCAAGACAGTAGAGCGTAAGGTATTTCCCGGATATGTCCTCATTAAGATGATTATGACCGATGAAACCTGGCATCTGGTTCGCAATATCCGAGGGGTCACCGGCTTCGTCGGCTCCTCCAACAAGGCCATCCCTCTCACCGAGGACGAAATCGCCTCTTTAGGTGTAGAAAAACGCGAGGTGGTAGTCTCCTACGAGGTAGGTAGCAGCGTCAAGATCACCGACGGTGCCCTGGAGTCCTTTATCGGCATTGTGGATGAAATCGATTTGGAACACAGCAAGGTTCGCGTGGTTGTCTCTATGTTTGGCCGAGAGACTCCGGTGGAATTAGAGTTAGATCAAGTCGAGCCGATCAGCTAAAAATTTAATTAAATCCGATCTAAAATTTAGTATATTTACTTCTGAGTTTGGCCCCAAGTAAATGACCTTTTCTTTATCCAATTAAGAATGAAGAGAATTGTTTTATGACCTCTAATAACGCCGCCATGCGGCGTCCCGCCACCCAGCGGGTTCGTGGGAGGAGTTTCCTCTAAACTCCGCATTCCACCACATCTAAGAGTAGGAGGTGCTGTTTTAAATGGCACAGAAAGTAACCGGTTATGTAAAACTTCAGATTCCCGCCGGCAAGGCGACGCCCGCCCCCCCCGTTGGCCCCGCCCTCGGTCAGCATGGCGTAAATATTGCCGCCTTCACCAAGGAATTTAACGAACGTACTAAAAATCAAGAGGGGATGATTATCCCCGTTGTCATTACCGTATATGCCGACCGCTCTTTTTCCTTTATCACCAAAACTCCTCCCGCCGCAGTTCTCATCAAGAAAGCTTGTAACATCGAGTCCGGCTCTGGTGTTCCCAATAAGACGAAAGTGGCCACCATCAGTAAGGACGAGGTACGCAAAATTGCTGAACTGAAGATGCCAGACCTGAACGCTGCCTCTGTTGAGGCTGCCATGAGTATGATCGCCGGCACTGCCCGCTCTATGGGTATCGTTGTCGAGGAATAATCGGGAAGGAGGAATAACATCATGGCTAAAAAAGGTAAAAAATATATTGACAGCTTCAAGCAGATTGACCGCTCCGTCCAGTACGATACTACCGAGGCAATGGAGCTCATCGTCAAGATCGCTACCGCCAAGTTTGATGAAACTGTAGAGCTTCATGTAAAGCTGGGCGTTGACTCCCGCCATGCCGATCAGCAGGTCCGCGGTGCTATCGTCCTTCCCCACGGTACCGGCAAAACTGCCCGTGTGCTCGTCTTTGCCAAGGGTGATAAGGCGGAAGAGGCCAAGGCCGCCGGTGCAGATTTCGTCGGTGAGATGGATATGGTTCAGAAGATCCAGCAGGAAAACTGGTTTGACTATGATGTGGTTGTGGCCACCCCTGACATGATGGGCCTTGTGGGCCGTTTGGGTAAAGTTCTAGGTCCCAAGGGTCTGATGCCCTCTCCCAAAGCAGGTACCGTTACCCCCAATGTTGCCCAAGCTGTCCAGGAAATTAAGGCTGGTAAGGTAGAATATCGTCTGGATAAAACCAACATCATTCACTGTCCCATCGGTAAAGTTTCCTTCGGTCCTGAGAAACTGGCCGAGAACTTTAGTGCTCTTATGGGTGCCATTGTCAAAGCCAAGCCCGCTGCCGCCAAGGGTCAGTATGTGAAAAGCTGCGTTTGCGCCTCCACTATGGGGCCCGGCGTAAAAATTAACGCCGCAAAATTTGTGTAGCAACATTTGACATCGACATAAGCAGATCAGGCGAAATGCATGACGTTTTCCCATTAATTTAATATCAACCGAAACAGGTTTTTCTTGACAAAGTCTGTTTCGGTTGATACAATACAAACCGTATTCAAAGACAGTGGGCAGCATAAGCTATAAGTCCCGCCGAGGATACAGCCAAACAAACATTATGGTTTTGTGCTGTTTTCGCTTTGAATGCGAAAGCAGCTTTTTTACAAAAAGCTGTCTGCCATTTACTTCTGGAGGTGAATCCCACAAATGCCTAATGCAAAGGTTCTCAGTGAAAAGCAGGCCATCGTGGCCTCCCTGTCCGAAACCCTGAAAGGGGCTGCAGCTGGGGTCCTGGTGGACTATAAGGGCATCACCGTGGCCGAGGACACCGCTCTGCGTAATGAGTTGCGTGAGAACAGCGTCGAGTACGCCGTGGTAAAGAATACCCTTACCCGCTTTGCCATCAAGAACGCCGGCCTGGAAGAGTTGGATTCCGTTTTGAACGGCACCACCTCTCTTGCCACCAGCAAGGACGATCCCATCGCCCCTATGCGCGTCATCAATAAGTATGCCAAGCAACTGGGCAACAAGTTTAATATTAAAGCCGGCTTTATGGACGGCAAGGTCATCTCCTTGGAGGAGATCAACGCCCTGGCTGAATTGCCTTCCAAAGACGTGCTTTTGGCCCAAACTCTGGGCATGATGCTTGCCCCCATTACCAGTCTTGCTATTGTTATTAAGGCCATTGCGGAAAAGGGTGGAGAAACCTCTCCCGCTAGCGAAGCACCTGTTGAGGATGCTCCTGCCGCTGAATAATTCCTGCGCTCCCGTTTGGGCACATACAAATTTTAAACAATAATCATTGTAGGAGGTATATTATTATGGCTAGCGAAAAGATTGCTGCTATGATCGAAGAAATCAAGGGCCTGACCGTCCTGGAACTGTCCGAGCTGGTTCACGCTCTGGAAGAAGAATTTGGCGTTTCCGCCGCTGCTGCCGCTGTTGCTGCTCCCGCTGCCGGCGCTGCTGAAGCTGCTGAAGAAAAGACCGAATTCGACGTGATCCTGAAGAACGCCGG
>JAZQMD010000118.1:0-10650 GCA_045543215.1 Oscillospiraceae bacterium | reverse complement strand
GTTTAACATAATTTAATTTAAAATAAAATAGCAGATAAAGGCTACAAAATGTACTGTCACCTTCCAAGTAGTCTATAGCTCTCTCACACAGAATTTATAAAACTGTCCTCAAAACTGTCAAATTCCTTCCTCATCGGTCAGTACCAAATCCACCGGAAGGTCAAATTCCTCATGGGGCAATGCCCCCACCAAGCGATCCTTCGGGCACAGGGCCACAGAAAGACCCTGAAAGCCCACCAGATAACGATCATAATATCCTCCACCCCGGCCCAAGCGATAGCCCGCCCGGTCACAGCACAGATTAGGAACCAGGATCACATCCAGCTCTTCCTTTTTCACCAGAGGGCAATCCCCTCCTGGTTCAGGAATACCATACCGTCCCCAAGATAGAGCGGACAGATCGAACACCAGACGCGCCTCCATCCCCCCTTCTGGCAAACAACGGGGAAGGGCCACCCGTTTACCGCGACGCAACAGCTCTGCCGCTACTCTCTTCGTATTCGGCTCATCCTCCATTCCATAAAAGATGAGTATTGTTTTCCCCACCTCCACCTGGGTGAGGGCTAGAAACTGGTTTAAAAGCGGATCCCAATCCGGCCTAGGCAGGCCTTTCACCCAGCGGCGCAGAGTCTTTTTCTCTTCAATGGCGGTAGCAGACACTTTCCTTCACCTTTTGGGCCGTCTCCACCCCCTTCAGCACCTCTACCAGCTTAAGAGCAAATTCAAACACCGATCCAGCCGCTTCCCCGGTAATGATCCGGCCATCGGCCACCACAGTCTTCTCTTTTTGCACCACGGCAGAGTACATCTGCTCCTCCAATCCGGGATAACATACAGCCTTCCGGCGATCCAGCATACACAGATGTGCCAGAATTGTAGGCGCAGCGCAGATAGCGGCTACATAGGATCCTCGTTCCCCCGCCCTCTGGATAAAGGCCTGAGCAAAAAGATTCATCATCATGTGCTTTACCCCATCCACGCCACCGGGGAGGATAACCATTTCGACATCCTCTCCCACTTCGGAAAGAAGGCAATCGGCAGTCACCGTAATATGATGGGCACCACTAACGGACAGGCCATTCAGTCCCACCAAAGCCAATTCCACCCCAGCCCGACGTAGCAGATCGGCTGTAACCAGCGCCTCCGCCTCCTCAAATCCATCAGCCAGCAGCAAATAAACCATAGTCAAATCCTCCTGTTTCCAAACTAAACCCTCATCCATTCCCTATCAGTGCCAGAATCTCTCGGTGTATCTCCTCGGGAGAGCGCAGGCTACCTTGCCTGTCTATACACGCCACCCGACTCCAACCATAAAAGGCCGCCGCATGGCATGCTGCAGCATGGCATGCCTCCAAATAATCCGTATCTATCTCATGAATATCCCCGACAGTATGAGTGGCCATCTCCCTGTTTCGTAGGTTTGCAACCGCCTTTTCAACAGGCATGTCCAGCCAGATCACCCTATCGGGCTTTGGCAATCCCAAACGCAGGTGTTCAAAATCGGTCAGCCAGCGGAAAAACTCCTCTTGCTTCTCCATCGGAAGCTTACTGGCCTGATGGACTGCATTTGAGGTCGTATACCGATCAGAAAGCAGCAACCCCCCCTGTCTGTAATATTCCCTCCATACTTTTCGGTAAGATGCATAGCGATCCACTGCGTAAAAAGTGGAAGCGGCATAAGGATTTACATCGGAAGGACTGCCGCCGAACTCACCACCCAAATACATACGGATGAGCGCAGAGGAAGG
Source organism: Oscillospiraceae bacterium (assembly GCA_045543215.1). Taxonomy (GTDB): domain Bacteria; phylum Bacillota; class Clostridia; order Oscillospirales; family Oscillospiraceae; genus DXYV01. The sequence goes on along the minus strand of JAZQMD010000118.1, from coordinate 8,902 downwards.
CTGATCATACTGCGGAAATGCCAGCCTTTGAAAGGGGATTCCCCCCTCCTCCAAGGCCCTGCACAGCAAGGAAAACTGGGTGGATTTCCCCGAACCATCAGTCCCCTCAAAGACAATCAATCTTCCTGACATTTGCTTTCACCTTATTTTCCTAAAATACGGCCTACTGCAGCATCCACCAAAAAGAGCGGCAGCTTTGCCATGCGGCTAATCCGGGAAGGTTGCTTCACCAAACGGTAGAGCCACTCCAAACCAAGCCGTTGCCAACTTTGAGGCGCCCGCTTCACCTGCCCGGCAAACACATCCAACGATCCACCTAAGCCCACCAGCAGCTTGGCTCCGCAGGCCTCTGCGTACTTTGCCATCCAATGCTCCTGCTTTGGTGCCCCCAGGCAGACAAAGACCACGTCAGCTTCAGCCATTCGGATGGCCTCTACCACCGGTTGGCTGTCCTTGAAATAGCCATCGTGGACACCGCATACGTTTAGACCCGGATAATCCTGCTGCAATCGAGTGGTCGCCATCTCAGCTACTCCTGGCTTAGCTCCAAGTAAAAATAGCCTTCCTCCCTGTCTGCTCATTCGCTGGCACAGACCGGCGGCAAACTCCACCCCCGGTACCCGTTCTTTCAGAGGCCGACCCAGAATTTTCGCCCCATAGACCACACCAATTCCATCCGGGATCGCCAAATCCGCCCCATTGAGCAAGGCACAAAACTGTCTGTCCTTTTTCGCCATCTGCACAAACTCTGTGTTAGGCGTAACCACATAATGATGCCCACCGGCGGATATTAACTCCTGCGCCCGGTCCAACGCCTCTTTCATGGTTACATTATCAAATGAGACGCCCAATACCTCGATTTTCACCAAAACCTCCACGCGCCCAAATAGCGCTTTTATGCTGCATTTAAATTTTGTACCGCCCCTAAGGCCCCATCTACATAAATTAGTTTAAGTATAGCACAAAGCAAAAAAAAAGTCCATGAAAACAGAGTATAAAATTTACAGCTTGACATTTTTTTGCCACCTGCTATAATGTTTAGAAACAAAAGCCTTTATTGCCTTAATGCAATAAAGTATTAAAGCATTTTAATTGAATTGCAACTGTAATGGAGGTACAACGGTAATGAAAAAACTGTCCAAACTGCTGATCCTTTCTCTGTCTGGCACCATAATCCTGGCCCTATCCGCCTGTGGCGGCGGAGATGCAGGGACTTCATCCATTCCTGAGGGTTCCCCCAGCCTTTCAGTTTCCCCCTCCGCGCAGCCCAACGATACCACCTATACCGTAGGTATTTGCCAGCTAGCCCCTCACGTTGCTTTGGATGCCGCTACCGTAGGCTTCAAAGATGCCCTGAACGATGCCCTTCCCGGGCAAGTGGATTTCCGAGAGGGCAACGCCGCCGGTGATGGCCCCACCTGCGCCCCTATTGTCAACGGCTTCGTTTCCTCCAACGTAGACCTGATTATGGCAAACGCCACCGCTGCCCTTCAGGCTGCTGCTACTGCCACTGGTGATATCCCCGTGTTGGGCACTTCGGTCACCGAGTATGGCGTGGCTCTTGGCATCGACAACTTCTCTGGTACCGTTGGCTCCAACGTGTCCGGTACCTCCGACCTTGCCCCTCTGGATCAGCAGGCCGCTATGATCCAGGAGTGGTATCCCGATGCTGAGACTGTGGGTCTGCTCTACTGCTCGGCTGAGCCTAACAGCCAATATCAGGTAGATACCGTCCAAGACTACTTGGAGGGAATGGGCTACACCTGCACCCAGTACCCCTTCTCCGACACCAACGATATGGCCTCCGTTACCCAAAGCGCCGCCGACAACAGCGATGTGATCTACGTCCCCACCGACAACACTGTGGCCAATAACACCGGCATTGTGGACAACATCTGCCGAGGCAAGGTACCCGTATTTGCCGGGGAGGAGGGTATTTGCTCCGGCTGCGGCGTAGCTACCCTGTCCATCAGCTACTACGACCTGGGCTACACCACGGGCCAGATGGCCGTGAAAATTCTTACCGGCGAGACCGACGTATCCCAAATGCCCATCGAATACGCCCCTAACTTTACCAAAAAATACAATGCGGCTGTCTGTGCCGATTTGGGCCTTACCCCTCCTGAGGGTTACCAGGCCATCGTCACAGAATAAACCAGTATTCCTACTGACTCAAACAGCGGAAAAGGGACTTCCCTTTTTCGCTGTTTTATGTTACATTAGTGAAGTCTATACCCCTTTTACTTCGTTAATCTTAGGAGTGAATGTTTATGCTTGACTTTTTCAATGCCCTGCCTGGGGCAGTCTCCCAGGGGCTGATCTGGGGCATCATGGCCATCGGTGTCTACATCACCTACAAAATCCTGGACATTGCAGATCTGACGGTGGACGGCTCCCTTTGCACAGGTGCAGCCCTATTTGTAGTTCTTTTTACCAATGGCGTTAATATTTGGGTCGCCCTTTTGGCCGCCTTTCTGTCCGGGATACTAGCTGGACTTGTCACCGGTGTACTCCACACTGTCTGCGGCATCCCCGCAATTCTTTCAGGTATCCTTACCCAACTAGGCCTGTGGTCGGTAAACATAGCTATCATGGACATGAAAGCCACTGTGGCCATTAATGTCACCAACCCAGAAATCTTAGACCAGCTTTTAGTCTCCCTGCGCTTCGTTCAAGACGTTGCCAAAGGGATACGCCCGTTCTTTCGTCACCCCATCTTTGTAGTCTGCCTATTTACTGCCATAATCATCTTATTTTTATATTGGTTCTTTGGCACGGAGCTTGGCTGCTCCCTCCGGGCCACCGGCGCTAACAGTAACATGGCCCGGGCCCAAGGCATTAACACAGGCTGCAACAAGGTGCTGGGTCTGATGCTCTCCAATGGTTTGGTCGCCCTATCCGGTGCGTTGCTGGCCCAGTATAACAGCGCCAGTGAAATTAATATGGGCCGGGGGGCCATCGTGATCGGATTAGCCGCCGTTATCATCGGTGAAGTCCTCTTCTCCAAGTTCTTCCACAACTTTTCCCTGAAGCTAGCGGCAGTCTCGATAGGCGCCATCATCTACTACATCGTTATCCAGGCCGTACTTGCTATGGGGCTTAACCCAAACTACTTGAAGCTACTCTCTGCTTTGGTGGTTGCCGTGTTCCTCTCCGTCCCTTACTGGAAGGGAAAATATTTCTCTAAACCTGTGAGGAAAGAAGGCGCTTTCCATGCTTAATATAAAAAACATATACAAAACCTTTAATACTGGTACTGCCAACGAAAAAACTGCCCTCAACGGGGTATCTCTCCACCTGAAGAAGGGCGATTTCGTCACTGTCATCGGCGGTAACGGCGCCGGTAAATCCACCCTGCTCAACGCAGTTGCAGGCACCTATTTTGTGGATGAGGGCTCCATCACCATTGACGGAGTGGAGGTGACCCGTCTGCCAGAGCACAAACGGGCCAAATATATTGGCCGTGTGTTCCAGGACCCCATGATGGGTACTGCTGCTACCATGCAAATTGAGGAAAACCTGGCCCTGGCCATGCGCCGGGGCAAGTGCCGTACCCTGCGTCCCGGTATCAGCAAGGGTGAGCGTGATGAGTATCGGGAGCTGCTAAAGATTCTTGATCTTGGCCTAGAAAATCGCCTGACCAGTAAGGTCGGACTGCTCTCTGGCGGTCAACGCCAGGCCCTCACCCTCCTGATGTCCACCCTCCAAAAACCCAAGCTCCTCCTACTGGACGAACACACCGCTGCTCTGGATCCCAAAACGGCTTCCAAGGTTTTGGCTACTACCGAGCGCATCGTTGGGAAAGACCACCTAACTACCCTGATGATTACCCACAACATGAAGGATGCCATTGCCCACGGCAACCGATTGATTATGATGTACGAAGGCCGGGTAGCCCTGGACATCTCCGGCAATGACAAAAAAAAGCTTACTGTGGAGGATTTGCTGGCCAAATTTGGTCAGGCCACCGGCTCCAATGAGGCCGATGACAAGCTACTCCTCGGGTAATATTGCGAAAAAACCGCCCAATCTCGGTGATAAGCCGGGATTGGGCGGTTTTTAATTACAGGCAAACTAGTCAATCCTCCATCCTCAATAACGCAAGATTCCCGTCCGGCTCAACAAATTGTACAGAGTAGCACCTGCTTGCTCCCGCAGGATAGGAGCATCAGGGTCCACATGCTCCAAATCGCTATAAAGAATAGGTGCCTCTAGATCCTGGACATAAGCCATAAGACAGGCACCTTCCTTAGTCCAGTCTGGATAAGCAGATATCCTCGCCCCTGCCAAATCCTCTTCGGTAAAGCCTTCTGCCACATCATACAAGGATGCATTGAGAAAAGTTGCCAATCGGCTGATAATTGTGATAAACTGCTCGTTGCTTACCGTCTCATCGGGGCGGAAGGTACCGTCTTCATATCCCTCCACCATGCCTATTAGCTTCATGGCAGTAATGTATGGGGCAGACCAACTCTCCTCCGCCACATCAGAGAAGAGAGATTCTCCCCTAGCACTCACACCCAAAGCCTGGGCCAGAAGCGCGCACAGCTGCGCCCGGGTAAGGGTCTCTTTTGGTTGAAAACCACCCTCCCCGTCGCCCTGGAGGATATTGTAAGTAGCCAAAACATTTAGTTCCATCTCATACGTGGAGTCCCCAACGTCGGTAAACCAGCGACTGTTCACTTCCTCATCAAACAAGGCATAGGCTACGTTGACGGGAAGCTGAGCCCACTTAGTCCCACCCATACCGGCAAACAAATTAGAGTCGGGAGGCAGCGCAGCCAGCAGAGCGCTGAAAGAATCGACATATGCCTTACTCCGGGCCTGAGCCAGGTCAATGTACCAGTCCAAGCCGCACAAATTGACCATCAGCCACCCCTCACTATCCTCGGGTTCCCGTCCGGAGAGGAGCCTGGCTACTCCCTCGGTATCCTCATCCGCCACCAAAAGGGTTGGGATGACTCCAATCAGGTCCGTGGTATTGGTTCCGGCAGAGAAAAAACGGTAAGTGGTAACTTTCATCCCATCGTCAGTAAAAAAATCAGGCAAATTGCTCTGATCCAGAAGAATTTGGGCCACTCCCTTGCCGAAGGTGCGACCGCCCACGCTAATACCCACTCTTGCGTCACGTACGTCGGCAGCAAAGAGCTCGGCAGCACTGGCTGAGTGTATATTGGTCAGTACAATAATGGGATGCTGGGTAATATAAGGCTCGCTGCTCGTAGTAACCAAATATTCCCCCTGCCCGTTTCGGTAGTACAGATGCGCTCCCTCACCGATGAACATACCAATGGTTTCCACGGCGGTGGACGCCAGACCTCCCACGTTGTCTCTCAAATCCATCCACCACAGGTCTACCTTCTCCTCATTGGCCTGGATCCCAGCCTGGACGAGTTTTCCGGTCTCCTCCCCAAAGCTGGTGCAGTTGATCACTCCAATGTGACCGTCCAACACGGAAATATTGGTATTGGTAATAGCTACCTCCGCCCGGGTAAGGATATAGTCCTTCAGGCTGTCATCGGCATGGCGGACGGTGACAGTCACGCTGGTTCCCGCCTCTCCTCGCACCAGCTCACCCACGGTTTCAGTGGCCGGGACGCAGGAGACACCATCCACCGCCACGATCACATCCCCCGCCTGAATCCCCGCCGCTTCGGCAGGACCTCCATTAACCACCTGTCCGATGTGGATTCCCCCTTCAGTGTAATTGACCTGTACGCCAATACCAACCAGCGAAGCGGTGTTTTCTACCACTGCATTGAAGGCTGCAAACTCCTCAGCATTCATATAATAGGTGTAGGGATCCCCCAGGATGGCAAACAGATGCTCCAGATCCCGGGCTTGGTAGACCTCACTGGGCAGATCGTCCACGTAGTAGGTTTCCAGTAACTCCACTGCCTCCTCCACAGTAAGCGCGCAGGCAGGAGCAAGAAGCACGGTGCAAGCCAATACCCCCCCCAGCAAACGGCACAAATATCTTTTCATAGGTCTTTTCCCTCCGAATCATTAATCTGCCTTCACAAAACATAATTCCCTTTGGTTGACAGCCACCCCTCCCAGCAGTTAAACTGGAGGCGGGATCATGTAGTTTGTCGCTGCCTCTGTTCCTACATCATACCACATTTAAATCCAAAGATGTAAACTTTTTATGGTATATGGCTTCTTTGGGAAGATTAAGATATATGGATGCGATGTGAAAGCTTTACCAAATTAAGATGAATAAAGGCCAGGTCTGAAGTGATACCTTGATCTGGATGGAGGAAAAACTATGAAAAACGTAGTACAAAGGACGCATGCTTTTCTCCATGAGCACGGCATGCATCCAGATAGTCTGGATATGATCGCTGAGTTGAAGAAATTCCGGGCTAACATGGAACAGGGCCTTATCGGACGGTATTCTCACAATGACTGCAAAATGCTACCCGCCTACGTGACAATAGACCGCCATCCCGCCCAGGGAGAAAAGGTCCTCACCTTAGATGCCGGAGGGACCAACCTGCGTGCAGCGCTGGTTTCTTTCTCCCCAAAAGGTCCTATCATTGAAAAACTGGACACCCGGCCTATTCCGGGCTTGGGACATCCGGTCAGCCGGACAGAATTTCTCCACTCCATTGCCCGGTTTGCCGCCCCTCTGGCTGCAGAGGCCAGTCGACTTGGTTTCTGCTTCTCCTATCAGGCGGAGATTACGCCCGATGGGGATGGGAAGGTCATTTGCTTTAGCAAAGAAGTAAATGTGCTCGATGGGGCGGGCATGGTAGTGTGCCAGGAACTGCTCAATGCCTTTTCTAGCTTGGGTATCTCTGCACCTTCAACCTATGCGCTTGTCAACGACACGGTCGCCGCCCTGTTGGGGGGATACGCCATGTCCAACTCCCCGACTGATGGTGCTCTGGGGCTAATTTTAGGTACCGGGAACAATGTGTGCTATCTGGCTAAATCAGAGCATATCCGCCGCCCCCTTCACGGCTGGACCGCTTCCACCATGGTGGTTAACATGGAATCCGGGGCTTATTCCGGCTTCCCTCAGGGAACCTTTGACAAACAGCTGGACTCAGCCTCCATGTCCCCCGGTACCTACATCAGCGAAAAAATGGTGGGCGGGGTTTACCAGGGGGAGGTACTGCGCCTCACCCTGGAAGGCGCTGGAGATTTGTTCTCTCCTCTATTCCACCAGAGGCTATCCCAGGCAGGCCAGCTTACTGCCGCCCACCTTTCCGCCCTGACTTCTGATCCTCACGCCCCCGGGACTTTATCCGACCTATGTGCCGTGGAGGAGGACAGACAGGCTCTTCTAGTTCTAGTCAACTGCCTGATGGAGCGGGCGGCCAAGCTGATAATCCTGAGCCTGGCTGGGCCTATGGAAGCCGAAGACATGGGAAAGACTTCCCCCGCCCTAGTGGTTGCAGAGGGCTCTACCTTCTGGAAGAACACTACGCTGCGGCAAAAAATTGAGGCACAGGCAGAACAATTCCTTTTGGGTGGCCTAGGTCGCCGTTGCACCTTTGTCAGAGCGGAAAGCCCCAACCTTGTGGGTGCGGCTATGGCTGCTCTGCAGCAGCATGATTAAGGATCTGCTTCCTCCCTCCAAAGCAATTAAGTAAAGCATATTTTAACAATCCAAGGCACGGTTTCCTCCCGGACACCGTGCCTTTCTATTTAATCTTTAATCTGTTCAACCGAAGCAGCAGGGCCTGGGCTGCCATTCCAGTGAAGGCTCCCGTAAGGATTCCGCTCACCATCAAAATAGGCAGATAAGCCAGTAAGGCCGGAGTACGAGTCACCGCTAATGCCACCACTATCTGCCCCACATTATGGCACAATGCCCCAAATACACTACACACCCAGATCTGCTTGCCTGTCACCACTCGATACAGACTCCTCATGGAAAGCCAGCACAAGAGTCCCCCTCCCAGACTATAAAGCAGGGTCATCATCTGCCCGGAGAATACTGTCCCTAAAAAGACCCGACACACCAAAATCATTGCCGCCGGACCAGGTCCCAGCGCAAAAATAGCATACACTGTCACAATATTGGCTAGACCAAGCTTCACCCCCGGGATGGGCACCGGGTTTGGAATCTGAGCCTCCACCATAAAAATAATCAGCGCCACAGCAGTGAGCAGCGACATGCGCAGTAATTGTTTCACTTCCAATTGCCTTACCTCACTGGGCTATCATCATAGTATAGGCCAGGTTAGTCAGCCTAAAACTCTCCTCCAGACCGGCGGTGACAGTGACCGTACCATCCTCCTCTACCAAGATGGCCTCAAATCCACCCCAAGTGCGCCAGTATTCCAAGGCACGCTTTTTCCCCATAATAAACAGGGCGGTGGACAACCCGTCACACATAGCACCGTCTTCCCCTACCACAGTCACCGATATTAGCCCGCTGTGGGCTGGTTGTCCGGTGTCCGGGTCGATGATATGCCAATAGGTTTGTCCATTTTTCTCAAAGTACCGCTCATAGCCACCAGAGGTCACCACCGCCTGATCTGCTAAAGAGAGTACACCCAAATGGTTTGCGCTCTCCGGATCCAGAGGATCCTTTACCGCAATTTTCCAAGCGCTTCCATCCGGTTTATGCCCCACAGTCTGCACATTACCCCCTAAGTTAAGCAAGGCGGAGGTCACTCCCAACTCCCGCAGGATTTGGGCCGCAGCCCCGCCGGCATAGCCCTTGGCAATACTCCCCAAATCAATCTGGACCCCTTCAGACAAAGAGATTGATTCCCCATCCCAGGTTATGGACGCCCAATTCACTTTTTCCAGAAGAGCATCCAGCTCCTCCCGGTCAGGTACCCGGTACTCCTCCCCAGTGAATCCCCACGCCTTTACCACAGGATAGATGGTCACATCCAACGCACCACCAGTACGCTTCCCCAACTCCATAGCTAGGTTAAGC
>JAZQMD010000117.1:0-1759 GCA_045543215.1 Oscillospiraceae bacterium | reverse complement strand
GGGTGTCTTATGTTTCCAACGCAAGCCTTTTACACTCGATCCAGCGCCTTTTCCAGATCAGCAATAATATCCGCCTGATCCTCAATGCCCACCGAAAGCCGCACCAAATCGGGAGACACACCAGCAGCAGCCAACTCTCCTTCGTTCATCTGTCGATGGGTGGTGGAAGCCGGATGGAGTACACATGTCTTAGCATCTGCCACATGAGTGGCGATGGAAGCCAACCCCAAGCCCATCATAAACTTCTCAGCCGCTGCCCGGCCACCCTTTACACCGAGGGAAATGACCCCACAGCAGCCATCTGGCATGTATCTTTGGGCCAAGTCGTAATAAGGATCCCCCTCCAAACCGGGGTATCTCACCCAATCCACTTTTGGGTGACTCTTCAGGAAGGAGGCTATCGCCAAAGCATTGGCGCAGTGCTGCTTCATGCGCAGGGGGAGTGTCTCCAGTCCAACATTGAGGTAATAGGCGTTCTGGGGGGATGGAATAGCGCCAATATCCCGCATCAGCTGGGCTGTGGCCTTGGTGATATAGGCCCCCTCCAAGCCAAACCGCTGGGTATAAATCAGTCCATGGTAGCTCTCATCAGGAGTACACAGTCCAGGAAACTTTTGAGGGTATTTGGTCCAATCGAACCTACCCGCATCCACAATAACGCCACCCACAGCATTGGCATGTCCATCCATGTATTTGGTGGTAGAGTGGGTAACAATATCCGCCCCCCAGTCAAAAGGCCGACAGTTCACCGGGGTCGGGAAAGTATTATCCACAATTAGGGGTATGCCATGGGCATGGGCCGCCTTGGCAAACCGTTCGATATCCAAAATGGTAAGGGCAGGGTTTGCTATACTCTCCCCAAAAACCGCCTTGGTATTGGGACGGAAGGCAGCTTCCAGCTCTTCATCCGAGCAGTCTGGCTCTACAAAGGTAAACTCCACCCCCATCCGCTTCATAGTAACGGAAAACAAATTATAGGTACCACCATAAATGGAGGCGGAAGAAACCACATGATCCCCGCAGGAGGCAATGTTAAACAGCGCATAGAAATTCGCCGCCTGGCCGGAGGAGGTAAGCATAGCCGCAGTTCCCCCCTCCAAGGCAGCAATTTTTGCGGCTACTCGATCGTTGGTTGGATTCTGCAGTCTGGTGTAGAAATAACCACTGGCCTCCAGGTCAAACAGCTTACCCATGGCCTCCCCCGTCTCATATCGGAAGGTGGTGGACTGGATGATGGGAATATTGCGGGGCTCCCCATTTCCAGGACAGTAACCTGCATGAAGGCAACTGGTACTCAAATTCATGAATGATCTTCCTTTCTATCCATACCAAAGGCATAATTTATTGAATACTTATGTTATCTGAAATGGGAAAGACTGTCAAGGCTTCTTCCCTTATTGCCCTTCCACCGCAAGATGAAAAAATAGTTGTATGTGACAGCACGGCAGAAAGAGGTTTTTACAATGAACGGTTATACGTATATGACATTCGATCAGCCCTGCGAAATTGAGCATATGACAACGGCTTCCGTTGTTGCCGCACTGAACAAGCTGGAACGGAAGTACGGCAAACGCTTTTCAAAGGTATTCAAAAGCATTACCGTGGACAACGGATCAAAATTTTCCGATTGCTCCAGAATAGAAAATTCCGTGCTTCTTGTCGGTGAAAAACGCATGTCGGTTTATTACTGCAATCCGTACAGCGCATACGAGAGAGGGACGAACGGGAATATAAACAAAATGATCCGGCGCTTCTTGCC
>JAZQMD010000116.1:0-1685 GCA_045543215.1 Oscillospiraceae bacterium | reverse complement strand
GGCAGGAGATAACCAGTACGGCCACGGAGGAGGTAAGAGCCTGCCCCACCGGGTGGCCGGTAGCCAGCCACATAATAGCGGTGATGGAAGCAATAACCATGACTACGGGAACGAACACACCGGCTACTTTGTCAGCCAGCTTGGAAATGGGGGCTTTGGAAGAGGCGGCCTCCTCCACAAGGCGGATCATCTGAGCCAGAGTGGTATCCTCCCCCACCTTAAGGGCCTTCATGGTAAAGGAACCTGACTGATTGATAGAGGCGGCAATGACCCGTTGACCAGCAGATTTTTCCACAGGAATAGACTCTCCGGTAAGTGCGGACTCGTCCACGGAGGACCAGCCTTCAATCACCTCTCCATCCACAGGGATTGACTGGCCGGGCCGTACAACCAGCAGGTCTCCCACAGCCACCTGGTCTATGGGAAGCTCCACTTCCATGCCGCCCCGCAGGACGCTGGCGGTTTTTGGGGCTAAATCTATAAGTTTGGAAATAGCCTGGCCAGTTTTGCCTTTGGAGCGGGTTTCCAAATATTTGCCTAGGGTGATGAGGGTAAGAATCATGCCGGCAGACTCAAAATATAAGTCCATAGACCATTTCTCTACCCGGTGGAGATCGCCGTGGCCCAGGCCCCAGCCAATTTGAAACAGAGCGGCAATGCTGTAGACCATGGCGGCAGCGGAACCCACGGCGATAAGAGAGTCCATGTTGGGAGCGCCGTGAAACAGGGCTTTGAAGCCTACCTTATAATATTTATCATTTAGGTAAAGGATAGGGAGGGTAAGCAGGAATTGTGCGAGGGCAAAGGTAAGAGCATTCTCTGTTCCATGAAAAAAATGAGGAAGAGGCAAACCCATCATATGCCCCATAGAGATATAGAACAAAGGGATGAGAAAACATAGAGAGAAAAGGAAACGCCGTTTCATGTCGGATATTTCCTCCTCTAGGGGAGTGGCAGCGTCGGTTATTTGATGGGTAATCCGGTCAGGAGTGGTGGAGGAGGCTCCGTAGCCTGCCTGGGTCACGGCGGAGATGATGATATCGTCGGTGATCTCTGGACCATGTTCTACTACCATGGAGCCGGACAGTAGGCTAACGTTTACATCGGTCACGCCAGGGATCTTTCGAACAGCCTTCTCTACGTGGGTGGAGCAAGCCGAGCAGGTCATACCGGTAACGTTAAATTTTTCTTTCATAGGAATTCACCAAGCTTTTCAAAATAAGTGGATTGCTTTGACAATAGATGTTCTTTGCCCTGTGCAAGAAAAGAAAGTGGAATTTTAAAGCATAAACCCTGGTAAGGATTATTTTATAATTTTCCCAAGCAGCTCTACCAGTTCATCAATTTTTTCTTCCCTTTCCTGCTCGCTGCCGGCGGTTTTCACGCATTGCTTCAGGTGAGCTGAGAGAATCTCACGATTTGCCCGGGTGAGGATAGCACTGGTAGCCATAAGCTGATGAACAACGTCTACGCAGTAGCGGTTTTCTTCTACCATGCGGGTGATACCGTCCAGTTGGCCCCGAGCAGTTTTAATCAGACGGAGGATTTGGGCCTGATCTGCCATCATAGGCTTCACTCCTCATAATATAATACCCCCCTAGGGTGGGGTGTATATGTAGTATAAAGAAAAGAGGAAAACTTGTCAAGAGAAGCAATGGAGGATTTTTACGTAATATGAAGCGGCG
>JAZQMD010000115.1:0-10004 GCA_045543215.1 Oscillospiraceae bacterium | reverse complement strand
GTCTGACAAAATAAATTCCTCCTTAAAAGCTGGGCCTGAGGCCCTGGATGCCGGGGGACGTCAGGCGGCAGCGCCCACTCAAGGGGCGAAGAGAGCCATGGGTCGTAAATTAACCTACGTTATCTCACAGTATAACATACTTTTTTCAAAATGCAATCTCCAACTCGGATTTGACGGGAGAACAGGCTTTGTAGCACAGAACGTCTGCGGGCACTTTACATCTGACCATAAAATATGATATCCTAAAACAAAAAGTGATTACTTTTTGTATAAAATTGTATAAAGAAGACAGGGGTGTTGTATGTGAAGCTAACCTTTTTTGGTGCGGCCAAGGCGGTCACCGGTAGCTGCCATTGTGTTGAGTGTGGCCAGACAAAGCTACTGGTGGATTGCGGGCTACAGCAGGGCAAGGATGAGTGGAACAACAATGAGCTGGACTTTGTACCAAATTATATTGACGCGGTGGTAGTAACCCATGCCCACATCGACCATTCAGGACGGATTCCGCTGCTGGTAAAGGGAGGATTCAACGGGCCGATCTACTGTACCAGATTGACAGCCAAACTTCTGGAAGTCATGCTACGGGACTCGGCCCATATTCAAGAGAGCGATGCCAAATGGAAAAACCAAAAGGGGCGGCGTGCCGGCCGTCCGGTAGTGGAGCCTATCTACACGCTGGCCGACGTGGAAGACACGTTAAAAATGATCGTTCCCTGCGAGTATGAAGAGACAGTGCTGGTGAGGGATGGAATTACCCTGAAATTTGTAGATGCGGGGCATCTTTTGGGTTCGGCCTGTGTGGAAATGTGGCTCACTGAGGGGGGACAGGAGCGCAAGGTGGTTTTCTCCGGTGATTTGGGAAACGTAGAGCAGCCTGTTATTCGGGATCCCCAGCCTATCTATGAAGCGGATTATGTGGTCATGGAGTCTACCTATGGGGATCGCCTCCATCAAGGAGACGGAGCGTACACCCAGGGGCTTGCAGAGGTCATTGACCGCACTGTGGCTCGGGGAGGGAACGTAATAATTCCCTCTTTTGCCGTGGGACGAACCCAGGAGTTACTGTATTTTATGCGGGAGATGAAGGAGAAAAACCTGGTGCCGTCAAGCCCTAATTTTACGGTGTGTGTAGACTCTCCCTTAGCCCTGGAAGCTACTAAAATTTTTTCCGGCGACTTGCGGGGCTATCTGGATGAGGAGGCCCTGGAAGTGTTGGATGAGGGAGAGCGGCTATTCACCTTTCCGGGACTCCAGCTGGTCAAGAGCACCGATGAGTCCCGCCTGCTCAACGAGGATAAGGGGGCCAAGGTTATCATCTCTGCTTCAGGTATGTGTGACGCGGGCCGTATCCGCCACCATTTAAAGCATAACCTGTGGCGTAGGGAGTGTGCTATAGTCTTCGTGGGATATCAGGCGGAGGGTACTCTGGGACGACTGCTGCTGGAGGGGGCTAAGACGGTTCGTATGTTTGGGGAGGAGATTGCAGTCAATGCGGAAATCATCAATTTCAAAGGGCTGTCCTCTCATGCAGACCGGGATCACCTGCTAGCATGGGCGAAGAACTACGATCCCCTGCCTAAGCAGACCTTTGTGGTTCATGGACAGGCCGAGGTGACTGAGATTTTTGCTCAAACTTTGCGGGAAAATGGAATTGGCGCACATGCACCCGAGCCAGGGGAGGTTTACGACCTGTTGGAAAACCGTATGATTGTGGCAGGTATCCAGCGGCGGGAGAAGCCGGCGGCATGGGAGGAGCCTGCATCTCCGGCCTTCCGTCGGCTGGAGGATACTGCCAACAAACTGCTTGAGGTGGTGCAGCACAATCGGGGCGGTACGAACAAGGACTTGGGCAAATTTGCCGATCAGCTCAAGGCCCTTATTGAGAAGTGGAATCGGTAACATTGGTGCTTAAGGTATAGATTGTCTTGGTGTCCCTTGTAATGGAGTCCAAAAGTTTTTGCATCTCCATTCTTATGTTGTGACTAGGGAGAAAATATAATTGGAAATATGAAATCCGGCCCCGCTGTAAGGCGGGACCGGATTTTTATGCTTTTTCAAAGGCTTCAGCCTTGCTTGAGCAGGGCTGTTTTACAGTCATATAGCTTTTGGGACAGATCGACATAATAATTATGGGGGTTTTCAAAACGTTTGACCTCATCCCACAGGCGGTCAATTTCCCGCTGGCAGTGGGTACGGATGGCCTCGATGTCCGGCTTCGGATACACCAGTTTGCCCTGGTGGAAAATGGGCACCAGCAGCTCTTGGGCAGTAAAATTGGTAAGGGTTTTGCGTTTCCATACCGCATCGGGATCAAAGAGCTCAAGAGGTCTGGACTCGTCCACTACCTCATCATGGAGGGTGATATAGTCGGCCATAGCCTTTCCGGTGGATTTATCAAATAGGCGATAAACCTTCTTAAAGTGAGGATTGGTGATTTTAGTCGGGTTTTCAGAAATCTTAATCTTGGGAAGGATATTCCCCTGCGCATCCTCCACCGCAGCCAGCTTATATACCCCGCCAAATACCGGATCGCTTTTGGATGTAATGAGCCGTTCGCCCACACCGAAGCCATCAATGCACGCACCCTGATTGAGCAGATCGTGGATGATATACTCGTCCAGGGAATTGGAGGCAATGATTTTACAATCTTTCAGTCCGGCATCATCCAGCATTCGCCTTGCCTTTCTGGACAAGTAGGTTAGGTCCCCTGAGTCGATGCGGATGGCGCACTGGGTCAGGCCACAGGTCTGAAAAGCGCGGATGGCATTTGGAACACCAGATTTAAGCGTGTTGTAGGTGTCAACCAACAGCGTAGCTGAGGTGGGATAAAGCTTGCAATAGGTAAGAAAGGCGGTATATTCGTCATCGAACATCTGCACCCAGGAGTGGGCCATGGTACCAGTAGCTGGGGCACGGTGAAGGGCATCAGCCATGGTGCAGGCAGTACCAGAGCAGCCAGCGATGTAGGATGCACGGGCCCCTAAAACAGCCCCCGTTATCCCCTGGGCCCGGCGGGAGCCGAACTCGGACACCGGCCTGCCCTGGGCCGCACGGACGATGCGGTTAGACTTGGTGGCGATGAGGGACTGGTGGTTCAGGGTCAGCAAGAGGTAGGTCTCAATGAATTGGGCCTGAATGGCGGGGGCACGGACAGTGAGGATAGGCTCCCGGGGGAAGATGGGAGTACCTTCGGGCACCGCCCAAATATCACCGGTGAAGTGGAAGCTGCGCAGGTACTCCAAAAATTCCCGGGAAAATAGTTCCTTAGAGCGCAGATAGCTGATGTCCTCCTCATCAAAGCGCAGGTTTTGAATGTAGTCAATTACCTGCTCCAGGCCGGCGGCAATGGCGAAGCCTCCACCGTCAGGTACGTTGCGGAAAAATATGTCAAAGTAGCAGACACGGTTTTTTAGCCCGGCCTGGAAGTAGCCGTTACCCATGGTTAGTTCATAGAAATCGCATAGCATGGTGTAGTTGACATCATGTTTCATAAAATGCACAGCCTTTCTCGTATGTGGGGACGGCGTAGATTAGAACTATCATAGCGCATTTGGTGAAAGAAAACAAGAAATATCAAGTGAGGTTTATAAGAGCCTATCCTTTAGGCACAATGATTGTATCACGGGGCCGACAAAACGGGAGCGTGGAAATGACAACTTCCGCGCTCCCGTTTATATTGCAATTCAGGCTTCCAGAAGTTTTGTGTACCGCATGAGCAGTACTGCCGCTTGTGCCCGTGTGACCGGCTTTTCCGGGGCCAGACTGGGTCCAGGCAGACCGATAAGCAGACCTGTTTCAATCCCCCAGGATATTGCCTCCGCTGCCCAGGGGGCTACCGTATCCCAGTCTGAAAAGGTGGAAGCGGTGATGGTTTCAGGAAATCGAGACAGCATGGCGCAGCGGAAGAGAAATAGGGTGGCCTGCTGGCGGGTGAGGGGGGTATCTGGGGCGAAGTGGCTGGGAGAGAAACCGGTAGCGATCTCTGTCTCCAAAGCCCAGAGCAGGGCGCTGTAATCCCGGTGATGGGGTGTCACATCGGAAAAGGAGGATTCCCCGGTTGTTGAGGGTGATCCCTTCAGCCGGTGCAGAGCGGCAAGAAACTGGGACCTGGTAATTGCTTCTTCAGGAGAGAAGGTGGATTTAGAGGTTCCTTCCAGAACGCCGGAGACCTTGGCCCAGGCAGCGGCCTCGGCGTACCAGGCTTGTTGGGGTACATCGGAGAAGTGGCCCTGGCGCAGAAGGGCCTCCGGATCATCCTCGATGGACACAGCGGAGTTAGGCAACAAAAAGGATAGAGACAGAAGGGCGGTAGAGAGAA
Organism: Oscillospiraceae bacterium; assembly: GCA_045543215.1. GTDB lineage: Bacteria > Bacillota > Clostridia > Oscillospirales > Oscillospiraceae > DXYV01. The sequence continues at coordinate 5,686 of JAZQMD010000115.1, read as the reverse complement.
GGTACAGTATGGGGCGCATAAAAATCCTCCTTCCGCCGCCATGAAGCGGCAGACACTTGTCCACAGTGTAGCGGAAAGAGGCGGCGAAATTTTGGGAAAAAGGGAGTTGGAAGCAACAGGGGCAATCAGTGCATAGAATAAGCGAGGGAACGGACTTCCCCTCGTTTGAAAAGACACGGTAGAACAGCCAGGCGCATACTATGAAGTAGACTGACGGGAGGGATCATGATGAAACGGGCGCTGAATTTTTGGGTAATTGGTGGAGATTTACGGCAGGCGGCGTTGGCACAGCAACTTGTTGAGGATGGACATACGGTACATACCTTCGCCCTGGAGCAGGCGGAGGGCCTTATCTGCGAGAAAGAACTGACAGAGATCAGGCGGGCGGACTGTGTGGTGCTCCCCCTGCCTGCGGTGAGTGAGGGAGGTCGGCTAAATGCCCCGCTTTCTGGACAAAAGTGCTCAATTGAGGGGGTGCTGGATTGCTTGGAGGCCGGACAGCTGGTGTGTGCCGGCATGGTGAAGGCTGATCTGCAAGAGTTGGCACAGCGGCGTGGACTGGTCCTGTATGACTATTTTTCTCGGGAAGAATTGGCGGTGGCAAACGCGGTACCTACCGCCGAAGGGGCGGTGCAGATCGCGCTGGAGGAGTTGCCCATTACCCTGCACAATGCCCGAGTATTAATCATAGGATACGGAAGACTGGGTCAGGTGACCGCCCAGCGTATGGCGGGCCTAGGTGCCCGAGTCACCGTGGCAGCCCGCAGCTATGAGCAGCTGGCTTGGGCAAAGGTTTGGGGTTATGACACGGAACATACCACCAATCTGGCCCCGTGGCTGTGCGGCTATGACTTGGTGGTCAATACCGTTCCTGCCAGAATTCTGGGACGGGAGGAGCTGTCTGCCCTCAAACCGGGGGCGTTGGTCATTGACCTGGCCTCAAAACCGGGGGGCGTAGATTTTGAAATGGCTGCTCAACTGGGAGTACAGGCAATCTGGGCCCTGTCCCTGCCCGGAAAGGTGGCGCCGGTGTCCTCCGGGGGTTACATCAAAACCACAATTTATCATATCATTGAAGAGTTAGGAGCGTGAATATGGAGCAACTGCGTGTGGGCTATGCCTTTTGCGGCTCCTTTTGTACTTTTGCAAAGTCCATGGCCGTGCTGGAGAAGCTGGCAGGGATGTATCAGCATGTTCAGCCCATTGTCTCCGAGATCAGCGCGGCTACGGATACCCGATTTGGCGCGGCCCATGACTTTATGAAGGAGATGGAGCGGATTTGTGATAAAAGGGTGATTTCAACCATCGCCGCTGCCGAGCCCATCGGCCCCAAAGGCCTGTTGGATGTGCTGGTGATCGCCCCCTGTACTGGGAACACCCTGGCTAAAATGGCCCTTGGAGTGACCGATTCCTCGGTGACCATGGCGGCCAAGGCCCATTTGCGCAACCAGCGGCCGGTGGTGGTGGCGGTATCCACCAATGACGGACTGAGCACCTCTTTGGGAAACATTGGGGAGCTGTTGTGCCGCAAGCACGTGTATTTTGTCCCCTTTACCCAGGATGATCCCCAACGCAAGCCAAACTCCCTGGTGGCCGATTTCAGTCTTATCCCTGATGCCATACAGGCCGCTTTACGGGGCGAACAGCTTCAACCCATTTTACTGGAGCCGCAGGGTTGAGACAGTGTTATTTCACAAAGAAGGCCGTGGGGCCCGCAAATGCGGACCCCACGTTTATTATAAAAACAGGTTCCAAGGCCATATGACCGGAGGGGGCGCTGAAAAGGTTAAGGATTCCCCGGACTCCGGGTGGTGGAAGGACAGGGTATGGGACCATAGGGCGATGGGGCAGTAGTCCTGCGAAAGACCATATTTTTTATCCCCTACCAGGGGAAATCCCCGGGAAGAAAACTGTGCCCGGATTTGGTGGGTGCGGCCGGTGTGCAGGAAAATCTGTACCAGGCTCAGCCCATCCAGGCTGCTCAGCGTATGGTAATCCAGCACCGCCTCCTGTACCCCTTTGCCGGGGAGGGAGGCCACACGAGTGATCCGTGCATTTCTATCCCGGAAGAGTAGATCGTTGAAGGTCCCGGTGGAGATTTGGGGGATACCGTGGATCACCGCAAGGTAGACCTTGCCAAATTCCCCTGTCCGGATCTGGGCAGAGAGCTCAGAGGCCGCCCGCACCGAGCGGGCTAGTACCATTACGCCTCCAACGACTCGATCAAGCCGGTGAACAGTGCGGATGCAGGCCTGTGGGTCCCCCAGGGTCTGGCGGACCAGATCGGGCATACCGCCGGGCTCCCCGGTGGACAGGATACCCGCGGGCTTGAGACAGACCACGATCCGCTTGTCCTGATAAAGAATTTCCATGCCTGGCCTTCTTATACAGGATTGGCCCCCATGGCAGTGTGGATGGTGTCGGTAATGGCCCCCCGGAAAGCGCGGGAAGCGTGGTCATGGAGTTGCGAGAGCCGCTCAGGCACCATGTTACCAGAGAGCTGACCGGAGGTAGAGCAATCGATGTCCAGAAGAAAACGAACCTCGTTTTCCAGCTGGTTTTTCCGTTTGAGTCGTCCAAGGCCGGCCTGAAGTTTTAAATGGCAGCCATCGGAGAAATTAAGCTCAGTCTCCATAGAGGATCTGGTAATCATGGCCTCGTTCACATCCGGATCGGACAGTACGCCCAAGTAGGCGGGAGACACCAGATCCCGCCAGTCGGTTCCTTCCAGGCCAAGGGATTTACGGGAGAAGGCGTTGAAGTAGCGCAGTCCAATGCGCTCAAAATAGGATGGGTTGTAGATGCGGATGAACTCGGCCAGGGGACGATCAAGCCGCTGGGCCAGGTCCTCCCAGCTCTGGTAGCGTAGGGTAGAAACGGCAATAAAGTTCTGGGTAAGATTTATTTTCCAAATACCCGTGCTGGAAATAAAGGCATGGTTGTTCACAGGTGGCGCTTGCTCCAGTTGGGGAGAGGAGGAATCCGGGGCAGTGAGTTTGAAGGCAGGCCTCTCCTGGCGGGTGGAGTAGCTGGGAAAAGCATCCCGAATGGCCTCTTGAAAATCGGTGGGCGGTTTTTCATTGATAGATAAAATGGTTGGAAAACGCAATTGACATATGACTTCGCGCAGCTGGCAGTTGGTGTAGGACCAGCGGCTGTTATCTTGAAAAAGCATGGGAGGGCCCCCTTTTATGGTAAATTATTTTTTCATTTTAACCTGAGAACGAAAAAAATGCAATCTCTTCTTTTTTAAAGTTGGACTAACCTCTTGTGAGAAGAAAATATTTTTTCGGGCCTTCCAAAGCTCCGGGGTAATGTGGTAGGATAAACGAAGAAATAACGGGCTTTTAGGCTTTTATTATAAAGGGGATGGCTTATGGAACGGGTGAGAGGGCGTTTTGCACCTACGCCCAGCGGACGGATGCATCTGGGCAATCTGTTTGCCGCCCTATTAGCCTGGCTGGACGTGCGCCGGGCGGGGGGCATGATGACCTTGCGTATTGAGGATTTGGATCAGAACAGGTGTTCCCTGTCAAACGCCAGGCTGATCCTGGACGATCTGTCTTGGCTTGGTCTTGATTGGGATGAGGGAGGGCTGGAGGATCGATGGCGGCAGAGTAAGCGAAGTGCCTTATATGGGGCTGCTTTTCAGAAATTGGAGGAGCAGGGGCTTCTTTATCCCTGTTACTGCTCCAGGATGGAGCGGCTGGCCGCCTCTGCTCCTCATCGGGGGGACGGTTCAGTAGTGTACGATGGCAGGTGTGCCCGAATGACCGATCCAGAGCGGGCTGTTCTAGGGGCCGAGGGACGCTGTCCTGCCTGGCGGGTACGAGTGCCAGACTTAAACGTGGTCATTCACGATGGCAATTACGGAAATTATGAAGAAAATTTTACCCTTCACTGTGGGGATTTTATCATCCGTCGTTCCGATGGGGTGTTTGCCTATCAGCTGGCAGTAGTGGTGGATGATGGGGAAATGGGGGTCACCCATGTGGTGCGGGGAAGAGACTTGCTCCCCTCTGCACCCCGACAGGCATGGCTTCACAATCAGCTGGGGTATGAGCCGCCAAAATTTTTTCATACGCCTCTGTTGCTGGCGACCGATGGACGTCGGCTGTCCAAGCGTGACCGGGATTTGGATATGTCAGCCCTCCGCCTGCGTTACACGCCGGAGGAACTGACCGGTATTCTGGCTTGGTGGGCCGGTTTGTTGAAGCGACCGGAGCCGATAGCCCCATCTGCGCTGGTGGACGGATTTTCATGGAGAAAAGTACCTAGGCAGGACATTGTTGCCCTTTTACCTTGAGAGGGAGTTGAAGAAAGGAGGACAGGCCATGCTGCGTATTCTTACCGCCCGGGCTGGCGGTGGGCAATTGGACGCAATTCTGAGGCGTATGGGTAAAGGGGAGGGAAAGCAGATTCTCATTGTACCCGAGCAATACTCCCACGAAACTGAGCGGGCTCTGTGCCGTGCCCTGGCCCCGGCGGACAGTGCCCGTTGCGAGGTGCTTTCCTTTACACGTCTGGCCCGCAGGGTGGCAGAGGCAGCGGGTGGGGTGGCAGAGCCAACCCTTGATGCTGGCGGAAGGGTACTTCTCATGTACGCCGCAGTAGATCAGACGGCTGCCCATTTGAAGGTGTACCGCGTTCCATCCCAAAAACCCTCCTTTCTGGCGGGTTTACTGGCCACGGTGGATGAGTGCAAAAGCTACGGTGTCCTACCCCAGGATTTGATTCAGGCAGGGGCGGCTATCGGAGGTGGTGAGGGGGACAAGGTGGGGGATATTGGTCTGATCTATGGGGCCTATAATGCCCTTGTCGCCCATTCCGCTGCTGATCCAAGGGATAGATTGGACAAGCTGGTGGACGGATTGGGGCAATGTGATTGGGCGGCTGGCCGGACAGTCTGGGTGTGGGGGTTTACCGACTTTACTGCCCAGGAGGGAAAGGTGCTTGCCGCCCTTATGTCCAGGGCAAAGGGGATTACGGTAGCTCTTACTCTGGATACCAGGGAAGAGGATCCCGTGGGTATTTTCAACCCTGCTAAGCGTACGGCGGCTTATTTGGGGCGGTTAGCGGAGGGCGCCGGGGTCAGTGTGGAAAGGGAGGCCTTGCCTCTTAGCTCAGACCGGGTAGCTTGTCTAAAGCATTTGGAGAAAAACCTGTTTGCCCTTCATCCAGAAGCCTGGCTTGGGAAGGATGGGGTGGAAGTGTTCTCCGCCCCTGACATGCGAACCGAGGTGGAATGGGTGGCTGCAGAGATCCTGCGTTTGGCTCGGGAAGAGGGATATCGCTTTCGTGACATTGCTGTATGCGCCCGGGACTTCGAGCGCTACGCTGCCCTGGTGGAGAGCGTATTTGGCGGGTATGGGGTGGGGGTTTTTCACTCTGCCGTCACTGATATCATGCAAAAGCCGATACTGGCTTTGGTTACCGCAGTTCTGGAGAGCGCGGCGGGGGGGTATGATGCCGAGGATATGCTTCGTCTGCTCAAGACGGGACTCACCGGATTGAGCGATGAGGAGAGGGATTTACTGGAAAACTATATTCTCACATGGGATATCCGGGGAAGTCGGTGGACCCAGGACAAGCCCTGGTCCATGCACCCGGCAGGCTATGGGATGGATTGGACGCAAGTGGATTATGACCTGGTGGCCCGTCTGGACGGTTTGCGCCGCGCTCTCAT
>JAZQMD010000114.1:0-2635 GCA_045543215.1 Oscillospiraceae bacterium | reverse complement strand
CATTGGCAGAGGCCCAAGGCCGGGTCAGGAACAAGTGGAAGGCCATGCACAAGGGTATTACCGAGGTGGTCGGGTTCTGCAATATCCTTGATGCGTATGACTACCTGGGAGCGGCTGCCATTACCGTTCAATCCGAGTTCGGGTTGAATTATATCGAAAACTTCCTGGGATACTCCCGGCTTTTCCTCTGCTCTGATGCGGAAGTGGCAAGGGGCAAGGTACTTGCTACCCCGGTGGAAAACATCATCCTGTACTATGTATCGCCCAATGACAGCGATTTTGCACGGGCCGGGCTGCAGTACACCACCGACGGAGAGACCAACCTGATTGGTTTCCATGTGGTGGGCAACTACGGGACTGCCGTATCTGAGTCCTTTGCCCTGATGGGGCTTACCCTGATGGCGGAATACCTGGATGGTATTGCGGCTGTTGATGTGGGGACGGCTACGTTTACAGCGGTGGAAAGCCCCGTAAAGGCAAACATTGGCACCTACTTCGAAAAGGACGCTAACAACGACTACTTTCCGACTGCGGATACCGATGTTGTTGTTGGCAAGACCTACTACACCAGGACTGTAACCTCGGCTGCGTAAGGCTATGTGGGTGGTGGTCAATGCCTTTACGGATGTAAAGGACAATGGATATTTGTATAAGGCCGGGGACGAGTATCCCCGGCCCGAATATGAGCCATCCGAACAACGGATTAAAGAGTTAGCTAGTAATACTAACCGGCTCCGTGTACCGTTGATTGAAAAGAGCGATGTGGTCAAGCCACCTGTTGCACGAAAAACTAGGAAGAAGGGAGGGAAAGCAACCTATGATGACGGAGATTTGCGAGTACCTTCACAACTGGTTTGATCGTGGTCAACAGAAAATCTATGGAGAGTTTGTCGTAGCTGACGGGGCTATATCGTCTTTGGATGGCGTGGAAATCGGGCTAAAAGAGGGACAGTATTACCGCATCGTGGGTAGCGCATTAAATGACGGTGTGTGGAGATATCCGCAAGAAAACATACCCGAGCAGTTGCGGGATGAGACTTTCCAGGGCAGTGTGTGGCTCATGGCTGTCCCTCCTGCGGTTATCAAAATATCCCAAGATATAGACGCATGGCAGGCCAAGTATGGGGGCGTGGGAGAACAAAGCATGTCCCCGTATTCGTCAGAGTCCTTCGGTGGATACTCCTACACTAAAACAACCGGCGGTACAACGGCAAGCGGGGCAAGCGTTAACGGTTGGATTGCCGTCTTTGGAAATCTCTTGTCGAGGTGGAAAAAGCTATGATGGATGATGCTACGTTTAAAGGTATGCTCCGAGATGACTATGCTCTGATGATGGACCGGTATACCATGTTGTCGGATGGCATGAACTACAGTGACGATTTGCCAGAGTGCAACAGGGGGTTGTATGAGGACGTGTTATCCGCTGCAACCGACCTAATCGATGCGATGGAAAATCTAGCGGATGCGTTGGAGGTGAAGTTGTGAGCCTGTTAGCCGATGCGATGGAGCCATGCACATATATCGACAGGACAACCCGGAATGACGGGTATGGTGGAGTTATGACCGTCTGGCAGGACGGAGCGGGATTTAATGCCGCTACCGCGTATGATACGTCGCTGACTGCAAGACGTGCGGAAGTGGAGGGCGTAAAAAACCTGTATACCATTACGACATCCAGAGATATCACCTTGATTTTTGGGGATGTACTGCGCAGGGAGTCGGATGGAAAGCTGTTCCGAATCACGTCGGACGGCACGGATAAAAAAAGCCCTTTGTCAGCTACGTTGGATATGAGGGTTGTAACGGCGGAAGAGCTAGAATCATTGGAAGCTATCCCGGTGTAATGAGGGGGTGTGAGCGATGGACAAGGCACAGGCTATAAACGCCTTTTGGTCATCGTTTGACCTACCGGCGTACGACGAAAACACCACGCCGGAAACGGCTGGATATCCAAGATTGACATATGCTGTTAGCACTGGCGGGTTTGATGAGGTGGTCGTGATGACTGCGTCTTTGTGGTACCGGACCACCGGATGGGCTATGATAACCCAAAAGGCCGATGCCATAGCGGACTATATCGGACCGGGTGGGCACCTGGAACCGTATGACGGCGGGGCCGTCTGGATAACAAGAGGGGCACCGTTTGCGCAACGGATGAGCGACCCAGACGGGAGTTTGAGAAGGATTGTGCTAACGGTCTACTGCGAATATCTGACAGAATAAGAAAGGAGGGGTATGTACTATGGCAATGGCATATACCAAAATGCCCAATGATACATTCCAAAGGCTGCAGCTAAACGCCGGAATTTTGGTTAGCACGTTTGATCCGGCTACGGCTACGATTGGAAATATTCTTGGGGCCACTTCGGGCGGCATCAACTTTTCCACAAATCCCGAGTATGAGGATTTTGGTGAGGACGTGGACAACTGCCCGCCGAACATGAAAGAACTAAAACGGCTTATTTCCTTTGATCCGACCATGAGCGGGACTTTCCTGACTTGCACGCCATCGGTAATCAAAGACCTGATTGGAGCTGCAGACGTAAATACCACCGACACCACCAAGGTGGTTCCCAGGGCCGAGTTAGAGCTGACAGACTTTACAGAGGTTTGGTGGATTGGTGACTACTCTGAC
>JAZQMD010000113.1:0-1897 GCA_045543215.1 Oscillospiraceae bacterium | reverse complement strand
CACCGCCCCGGAGGTTACGAGGGCAGGAAGGATTTGAGATGAAGATTTCCAATTATGACGATGTAGTGGAAAACATCGTAGAGACTTTAGCGAGACTGGACGCACAGCAGCCCGATTTCCACACCGACATTTATTTGTATGTTGATGAGGACGGGAAGGGGACAATTGATACTTACGTCAATGTTGGTGGGAATTCCTGGCTGAACGATGACCACGTTGGGCTGTATCAGGACAAGCCGCATCACGAAGAACCGGCGGAGTGGGCCGAAGACCTTAGCGAGGATGAGATTGTGGCGGAACTGAAAAGCCTTTACGGTCCTGAGTACCTGGAAAAGGCCTGGCAAATGCTAGAGGACGCAGATATAGAATGATACTATAGACGATGACAAGACGAGGGGCTTACAAGCCCCTCTTTTTTTTATGCCTGTTTAGTGCCCTCTGTGTGCATTCCGGGTCCGCTCTGACCAATTTATAATCGTCAACATGTATAAAGAAGAAAACCTAAATCCGGCTGGAAGGCGGACAACAGATTGCGTTATACGGGCCATCGCCAAAACCTTAGATGCCGACTGGGAAACGGTCTACGATGCAATCGCCAAAGAGGGCCGGCGTACATTTGACATGATGGATGCTAACCATGTGTGGGTCAGATGGTTAGAGCGGCATGGTTTTAGACTGTCATCCATCCCTAACACATGCCCTGACTGTTACACCGTGAGCATGTTTTGCAGAGACCATCCAAACGGCACTTACATACTGTGTACTGGTACCCACGCTGTAGCCGTGATCAATGGCGATTGGTACGACTCGTTTGATTCTGGGGATGCAGTTCCAATCTTTTATCTGCGGAGGCGGTACGATGGCCTATAACTACTTCCCGTTCCAAGGGTATAGTAACAATTTTCTTAACAATAATCCTTATGCACAGATGGGGGCATCCCCACAACAGTCTAATGGCTTTATTTCTGTAAGAAGCGTGGACGAGGCCATAAACTGGCCAATAGCACCAGGCAATTCTCTCACGTTTAAAGATGAGTCTGCGCCATACATATATACAAAAACTAAGGGCTTTTCGCAGCTGGAACAACCGATTTTTGAAAGGTTTAGACTTGTTAAGGAAGATACGCAACCAACGGAGCCACAAACCCAACCACAAGTATTTGCAGAGTCCTTTGATGCAAAAGGACAGATTGAACAACTGTGGGACGAAGTAAGGACGTTAAAGGCCGAATTGGAAGGGATAAAGGGCAAACCAAAAAAGGCACCTGCGAAGAAGGGAGAATCAGACGATGATCAACAATAACGTTTTGGCACAATTCCAAACTTTTATGCAAAACCCGGCACAGGCGTTGATCCAGTCCAAAATCCCACAGGAATGCACATCCGACCCCAACAAGGCCATCCAATATCTGTTGGACAGCGGACGCATTACGCAGGGCCAGTACAATGCCGCAAAGGCATACATTAATCAGATATCACAGCCCGTAAGGCGTTGATGATATGACCGACTACCCGATACGAGGGTAGCCGCTACCCGTAAACAGTTTAACGGAGGTATCAAAATGGCGTTATCAGATGATAGCACAGGCACCGGCCTCGTTATGCCGGTAGGACCGATGTACCAGGGTGGGGCCGGGAATGACATGTTCTCCGGCAATGGTTCCTGGCTTATCCTGTTTATCCTGCTCCTGATGTGTGGCGGATGGGGCAACGGATTTGGCGGGTTTGGTGGCAATATCGGAGGATTTGCCGCAGATGGAGCCGTCCTGTATCCGTGGATGAACCAGAGCAACCAGATTAACAACGGCTTCCGGGACCAGATGCTCCAAAGCGGGCTGACCGGGATCCAGAGCAGTATCAACTCCGGTTTTGGTGATACCGCATTAGGGATTGCCGG
>JAZQMD010000112.1:0-13956 GCA_045543215.1 Oscillospiraceae bacterium | reverse complement strand
CCCTTTACAAGTTCTATCGGCTTGCCCAAATCTATAGTATATCTTCCAATAGATCTACGACTTCCCTCAATCGGTGCCTCCAACAAAGCTTCTCCACTGGTTGGATCTCCATCAGCTTCCGGATTCTTATAAATCTGGATTTTGAAATTGGTATTACTCCACTTGATGCCAAGTTGAACTGCCTTTAAAAGCTCTTTCTTTCCTTGAACCGTGAATACATTAACTGCGTCAATTTTACCCTTTTCCGGCGCAGATATATAATTAAAATCCTGCTCTACTCGATCATACTGATAGTTATTATCATATGTATCAGGAGCAACTGCCTTAAACGCTCTTGCTCCAGACATTGTGTTATCTTCGTAAGAAAGCCAGAAATATCCGCCTTCTACTCCCCGAGTACCCCAACTGTTCCTAACCAGCCATGCACCATCATTTTTTGGCTTATTTCTCCAAAATTTGTCCTTTGAAAAATTATCATCCCAGCCAACAATCGTCACGGCATGATTCATTGCTCTATGTGCAGGGCAATAATATGATGCATGGACTCCATCATAATATGCAGAACTATAATAATAATGAACGCCTACACTTCCATATTCCATGATGACCCGCTTTATCTCTTCTATTCTTGCTGGTGGCACCTCCACTGTTTCTGTTACAATAGCGACACGTTCACCATAAGCATCATCTATATTATTCAATGGCTCGCTCTGGTCTATAGTATCGTACGCACTTCGTAAAGCATAATAATCATGGAAACTATTTTCCGCTACAGGCCCCATCCATGCCAATAAAGAATTTGTTATATCTCCTAGGCTTCCCCCGCCATTAAACATGGCATGTACGGTAGACTTGTTTCTAATTTCATAATCTCCTACAGTACCTCCTAGAGGATCCTCTACAGGCCGAAAACGATAATAAATAGCATGGCTTTCGGAAAGGTCAATTTCACTAGCGGGTGCAATTCCATTTTTAGCCATATTGATTTCTACTACAGCCATTCCTGCATAGGCCCAGCAGTTCCCCAATGACCCCTGATGTCTAATAGGCGTGACATACTGTTGATCCCTTGAACTATACTTTTCAGGTAAACCCGTTTCCTTTATCTCAACTTCTGCTGCATGAACTTTAGTCTCCAGCGTGCTGACTACAAGGTTTCCACCCACTAAAATGGCAGAAAGAATTGCGGCCACTATTCTTTTCCCTTTTCGCTCCTTTTGGTACATCCTTTCTACTCCCCTTTTTCAGTAAAAATAATATAATTTAATAAACATTATACTTACATAATACTGGACCAAAAAGGAAACATCAAGGTTAAGAAACATAATATCACTTTTTTGTAATTTTTTACAAAAAAAGATAACAGCTTTTACACCAATCCTCCAAAACGTTTCCAAATATTTTTCCTTATATCCCGAAGATCATATATTCACCACAGTCTATCATTCTCAAAACTTTTAAATCACAGTCTTCAAAAGGGTTATCCCCACGCTAAGTTCACTTAATAAACTATAATTATACATTTATCTAGTTTATTAATATCCCTAATTCCTGATAACGGAATTTATGTCCTGTGAAAGAACTTTACTTCCCTAGACCTTATGTGCTGCGAGCCCTTGTATGCTATTAACGCTTTGGAGGGGCACAACGGAAAAAAGGAATTTTTACCTATGCGCAAAAAACAGGAAAAGGGCGTTGATATTTGCGTATCAGCGCCCTCTAAACCTGTCAGTATTTAACTTTTTTGACTTCGCACCGTATTTGTACCTTGAAAAACATTAATATTCCTGACTTTTTCAATGTTTTCTTATTTGGTACTACCTGAGGACGGCAGCTTTTTTAACCTCCACTCAGCGGATCACTCTCACCCGTAGGATACCCGGGATTGACTTGATCTCATTGATGACCTTATCTTCCACCTCAGAACCTACGTCCACCATAGTATAAGCATAGTCTCCCTTAGACTTATTGGTCATATTCTCCACATTAACCCCTTCTTTAGATAGAAGCATTGTAATGTTAGCCAGCATGGCAGGGATATTACGGTGTATCACCCCCAGGCGGAGCACGCCGGAACGGTTCATTTCCACATCAGGTAGGTTTACTGAATTTTTAATATTACCGTTAATCAAGTAGTCACTCAGTTCTCCTACGGCCATAACAGCACAGTTTTCCTCACTCTCGGGCGAAGATGCTCCCAGGTGGGGAATCGCTATCACATTTTTTCCCAAGGTGATCCGATTATTGGGAAAATCGGTGACATAGCAAGCCACCTTTCCTGACTGTAAGGCTTCAATCATGGCCTCATCATCCACCAGCTCTCCCCGTGCCAGGTTAATAACCCGTACACCATCCTTCATCTTGGCAATCGTTTCGGCATTAACAGTGTGTTTGGTCGCCTCCATATAGGGCACATGAATCGTCACATAGTCGCAATTCTGATAGAGCACATCAACATCCTTCACCACCCGCACATGACGATCCAGGCGAAGGGCGGCATCCACCGACAGGTATGGGTCATAACCATAAACCTCCATCCCCAGAGAGAGGGCAACATTGGCCACCAAGGCACCGATGGCCCCCAAGCCTACCACACCTAAGGTCTTGCGGTAAAGCTCAGGCCCCACGAAGGCGGCCTTTCCCTTCTCAACGGCAGCTGCCACGTCCACTCCCTCTGTCTGGGCCTGCTCACGCACCCAAGTGGCTCCCCCCAGTACATCCCGGGAGGCCATCAGCATAGCGCAAATGACCAATTCTTTTACAGCATTGGCATTTGCCCCAGGGGTATTAAACACCACAATCCCTGCCTCAGAACAGCGGTCAATGGGAATATTATTCGTGCCGGCTCCTGCCCGAGCAATCGCCCGTAGGTTATCAGGAAAGCTGTAGTCGTGAAGTTTGGCCGAGCGCACCAGTATACCATCCTCACTGTGCACATCATCCCCCACAACAAATTGGTCGGCATTCAGTAACTCCAATCCCTTGGAGGAAATTTTATTCATGGTTTTGATTTTATACATAACAGTAGTAGTCCTCCAATTAGATCAGTTATTTTGGTCAAATTTCTTAATGAACTCAGCTAGTTTTTCCACGCCCTCCATAGGCATAGCGTTGTAAATACTAGCTCTCATACCGCCCACGTTGCGGTGGCCCTTCAGGTTGGTAAAACCGGCGGCAGAAGCTTCAGACACGAACTTGGCGTCCAACTCCTCAGAGACCGAACGGAAGGTAACATTCATATCGGAACGGGAACCTGGTTGGGCTGGGCAACTGAACAGCTTGGATCCATCCAACACATTGTAAAGTAACTGAGCCTTGGCGTGCTTGATCTTCTCCATGCCTTCCACACCTCCCTGGGTTTCCAACCATTCCAGTACCAAGCCCAGCATGTAGATGCACCAACAAGGCGGCGTATTATACATAGAGTCTTTATCAATCATGGTCTTGTAATTCATCATCAGAGGTGTGTAGGGCAGTTCATTTCCAGCCAAATCCTCTCGAATAATGACGATGGTCAGACCTGCAGGCGCTAAGTTCTTCTGGGCGCCGCCAAAGATGATTCCATACCTAGACACATCCACCGGGCGGGAGAGGAAGTTAGAGGACATGTCACACACCAGGGGCACACCGCCAGTCTCTGGAACATACTGCCACTCAGTGCCATAGATAGTATTGTTGGCACAATAATAGAAATAGGAGGCCTCCGGATCTAGCTTGAGCTGATCCTGGGTCGGGATATAAGTGTGGTTTTGGTCCTCGGAAGAGGCAGCCAAGTTGATCTGACCGTACTTCTTTGCCTCTTTATAAGCAATATTGGAGAAATTTCCGGTAACGGCATAATCCGCCTTACCCGTCTTCCCAATCAGGTTCATTGGTGCCATGGAGAACTGGGCAGAGGCCCCACCCTGAAGGAAAAGTATCTTATAATTATCAGGTACACGGAACAGCCGGCGGAAGTTGGCCTGGGTATCGTCAAAGATCTTCTGAAACACCTTAGATCGGTGACTCATCTCCATAACCGACATGCCGGAGCCACCGTAATTGGTAATTTCGGATCCAGCCCGGGTGAGGACCTCCAGCGGAAGCATAGAAGGGCCTGCGGAAAAATTATAAACACGCTCGTTTGCCATGAGTATTCCCCTTTCATTAGGTTTTTCAGAATCAAATGTTTCTCCAAAATAAGGTATGGCTTTTATTATATCGTGAGCTATCTGGCCCGTCAATGGAAGAACCCCCTGAAAAAGACCAGTAAAACAACGGTCTGCCTTGTGGACTTTTTTAGATTTTAATTTCCTTCTTCTTCCATCTATAATATAATAACATAATAATACATGCTGCACTTGTAGGGTTCATTCCTTTAGCTTTTGGAGCTGCTGAGTAATGCTAAGACATCTTTGGATGTCCACCCCCTACACCTGTAAACAGGAAGGAGAATATCTATGACCGTCCAAACCTTGATTGATGCCCTGGAACTGCATGTCTTTTCTCTGGCCCAACCCGGCCGCTCCATCTCCGGTGGCTACTGTGGGGATTTGCTTTCCTGGGTCATAAGTCGGGCAGAGGTGGACAGCGCCTGGCTGACCATTATGTCTAATGTAAATGTAGCCGCAGTAGCCACCCTATCCAATATGGCCTGCGTAGTGCTCACCGAGGGCGTGGAGCCTGATCCCAATCTGCTGACCAAGGTCGAGGCCCACGGCATCAATTTATTGGGCACCCGGCAAAGCACCTTCAACACCGCCTGCGCCCTGGCAAAGCTGTTGTAACATCGGCCACTTTAGCATATTTTAAAGAAAACCCACCGTGTGTGCACTACGTGATACGTAGTCTACCATCATTAAAATAAATAAATTTGGAAATTACTTGCCTCGGGCCGTTATATTTTCGTTAAAATTTTAACATTCCTTCCTTCGACACTCCATTTTTGGCTGTATACCTCAAAAATTATTTCCGTTTCCCTTTATTATTAGCTTGCACTAACTCGGCGTTTTGTAGTAAAATCTAATTAAATTTCCGAGCAATTTTATAAATTATAGCAATTCCTTGTCCCAAACCTATTTATCAAGGAGGAACCCCTGATGCCAAATGTTAAAACCGTGGTCCCCTACCAGGGCACACCGGAGCAGGAAGAAAAGCTGCGCCAGGTCATTGCCCAACATAAGGATCATCCTGGCGCTACCATGCCGGTGCTTCAGGCCGCACAGGAAATTTTTGGTTATTTGCCCGAGGAGGTTCAGATTATGATTGCCGAGGGGCTGAATATCCCCCTGTCCGAGGTATACGGTGTGGCCTCATTCTATGCCCAGTTTTCCTTAAATCCCAAAGGCAAGTATCAGATCAGCATCTGCCTTGGCACCGCATGCTACGTCAAGGGCGCGGGGGATATTCTCTCAGCTGTGGAACAAAAGCTTGGTATCCAGTCCGGCGGTATTACACCGGACGGCAAATTCTCGCTGGATGCCTGCCGCTGCATTGGTGCTTGCGGGCTGGCTCCGGTCATGACCATCAACGAAGACGTTTACGGTCGCCTTACCCCCGCCCAGGTAGGCGCTATTCTTGATACTTACAAGTAACCTTTCTATGAAAGAACTTGCCCTCCACATCCTGGACGTGGCTAAAAATTCTATTTCCGCCGGCGCAGGCCGGGTTGATATTACTCTCACCCAGACGCAACAAGGTGTGCTTACCATCGCAATTTCCGATGACGGCAAGGGCATGAGTTCAGAGTTTCTAGCCCAGGTTACTGACCCTTTTACCACCACCCGTACCACTCGAAAAGTTGGCATGGGCCTGTCCCTATATTGTTTGGCAGCAGAGCAAACCGGTGGCCTGGTGACCATCGAAAGCACTCCGGACGTAGGCACCACCGTTATTGCTGTGTTCCATACCGGACATTTGGACTGTGCTCCCATAGGGGATCTGGCAGGCACGATGGCCATGCTCATACAAGGCAGTCCTCAGGTGGACTTTACCCTCACCCGCACCACTCCCAAAGGGAATTACACGTTTTCCACCCGGGAGATGCGGGATATTTTAGGCCATTGCATTACCTTAGATGGAGCAGAGTTTTTCCTTTGGATTCATAGATACTTGTCCGAACTTGAATCAGAAATTTGATCCGCCTTAGGCATAGAACATAAGGAGTTGATTGAGTTGAAAAGCCTGGAAGAGCTCAAAGCCATCCGCGAGAAAATGAGAAAGCAGATGGATATTCGTGAGCAGAATGATAACAACATTCGGGTAGTGATAGGTATGGCAACCTGCGGCATTGCCGCAGGTGCCAAGCCTGTTATGACCGCCCTGCTGGACGAGTTGGACAAGCGAGAGCTTTCCAACATTGCCGTATCCCAGACCGGCTGCATTGGTGTATGCCGCCTGGAACCAATTGTGGAGGTTTATATCCCTGGTGAAGAGAAAGTAACATACGTAAAAGTAAAACCGGAGATGGTATCCACCATTGTGGGGGAGCACTTGGTCAATCATCGGGTTGTATCCGAGTATACCATCAACGCGGCAGAATAAGGAGGAGTAACTTATGAGTCGTATTCGCTGTCATATTATGGTGTGCTGCGGCACCGGCTGCACCTCTTCCAACAGTCCCAAGATTATTGCCGCCCTTGAGGAGGAAATCCAGAAAAACGAGCTGGAGCAGGAGGTTCAGGTGGTCAAGACCGGTTGCTTTGGCCTATGTGCCATTGGTCCCATCGTTATGATTTTTCCTGAGGGAACTTGTTATAGTCAGGTAACCCCAGAGGACGTGCCTGAGATTGTTAGCGAACACCTTGTCAAGGGTCGCATTGTCCAGCGGCTGTTGCATATGGAAGGTGATTCCGGCAACGCAGTCACTTCCCTGTCTGAGACCCAGTTCTATAAACATCAGATGCGCATCTCCCTGCGCAACTGCGGCGTTATCGACCCCGAGTCCATTGATGAGTATATCGGCGTTGACGGCTACGTAGCCTTGAGCCGTATCCTGGATCAAAAAACACCTCCCCAGGAGATCATCGATGCCATCAAGGCATCCGGTCTGCGGGGCCGCGGTGGCGCAGGATTCTCCACCGGCATGAAGTGGCAGTTTACTGCTGACGCAGTCTCCCCTGACGGTGTCAAATACGTCTGCTGTAACGCAGACGAGGGCGATCCCGGCGCTTTCATGGACCGCTCCGTGCTGGAAGGCGACCCTTTCTCTCTCCTGGAGGCCATGACCATCGCTGCCTATGCCGTAGGCGCTTCTCAGGGCTACATTTACGTGCGCGCAGAGTATCCCATCGCCGTCAAGCGTCTCCAGATCGCCATCGACCAGGCCAAGGAATATGGACTGCTGGGGGAAAACATTCTAAATTCCGGCTTCTCCTTCGAGCTGGAGCTGCGCCTGGGCGCCGGTGCCTTTGTATGTGGTGAGGAGACCGCCCTCATGGTCTCTATTGAGGGTAAGCGGGGTGAGCCACGGCCAAGGCCTCCTTTCCCTGCGATCAAAGGTCTGCTTGAGCGTCCCACCCTTTTGAACAATGTGGAAACCTATGCCAACATTACCTGGATTCTTCTCCATGGCGCGGATCAGTTCGCTGCTATCGGCACCGAAAAGTCCAAAGGTACTAAGGTATTTGCCCTGGGCGGTAAGATTATCAACACTGGTCTGGTGGAAGTCCCCATGGGCACCACCCTGCGCACCATTGTAGAGGACATCGGCGGCGGTATGCCTGACGGTAAAAAATTTAAAGCCGCCCAAACTGGCGGTCCCTCCGGTGGCTGTATTCCCGCCTCTCTTATCGATACCCCCATCGACTATGACTCCCTCACCGCCATCGGCTCCATGATGGGCTCCGGCGGACTGATCGTCATGGACGAGGATAACTGCATGGTAGATATCGCAAAGTTCTTTTTAGAATTTTGCGTAGACGAATCCTGCGGCAAGTGCGTCCCCTGCCGTATCGGCACCAAGCGACTATACGATCTGCTCACCAAGATTACCGACGGTAAGGGCACCCTTGAGGATCTTGACACCATTGAGGAGCTGTGCTACCACCTCAAGGACTCCTCTTTGTGCGCCCTGGGCCAGTCAGCCCCCAATCCGGTACTGTCTACCTTGAAATATTTCCGTGATGAATATGTAGCCCATGTGGTGGAACACCGCTGTCCCGCCGGCGTTTGCAAAAACCTGGTGAGCTACCATATCGTGGGAGATCAGTGCAAAGGCTGTACTCTGTGCGCCCGGAACTGCCCTGCGGATGCCATCACCGGCACGGTCAAGGAGATTCATATTATTGACCTTGAAAAATGTATTAAGTGCGGCGTATGTTTAGATAACTGCAAATTTGACGCTATTGTAAAACAGTAAGGGAGGCGTGACGAACATGGAACAAAATATGATTCATTTGACGATCGACAATATCCCTGTCACCGTCCCTGAGGGCACCACTGTCCTGGAGGCCGCCCGCAGTGCGGGCATCAAAATCCCCACACTGTGTTTCCTCAAGGACATTAACGAGATTGGCGCATGCCGCATCTGCGTAGTAGAAGTTCAGGGGGCCCGCTCTCTCATGGCTTCCTGCGTCTACCCCGTCAGTGAAGGGATGGTGGTGCGCACAAACACTGACCAGGTGCGCCATTCCCGCCGGCTTACCATGGAGCTGATCCTGTCCAACCATCGGATGGACTGTCTCACTTGCAACCGCAATGCCCAATGTGAGCTGCGCAACTTGGCCGCTGACCTCGGCATCGATGAAGTACGCTATGCCACCGATAAGCTGCTCCCTCAGATAGAGGACTCCGCCACACACCTGGTGCGGGATAACTCCAAGTGTATCCTGTGCCGCCGCTGTACCTCCACCTGCCGCAAGAGCCAGGAGGTAGGTGTCATCGGTCCCAATGAACGCGGCTTTGCAACCCACATTGGCTGCGCCTTTGATCGTAACCTGGCTGAGGTGGACTGCATATCCTGCGGACAGTGCATCGTAGCCTGCCCCACCGGCGCCCTGTCCGAGCAGGACTCTACCGCCGCAGTCTGGGCCGCTCTTCAAGACCCATCCAAACATGTGGTTGTAGGTCCCGCCCCTTCGGTGCGGGTTACTCTGGGCGAGTGCTTCGGCATGCCCATAGGCACCAATGTTGAGGGAAAAATGGTCTCTGCCCTGCGTCGGTTGGGCTTTGACAAAATATTTGATGTTGACACCGGCGCCGACTTTACCATCATGGAGGAAGGTACTGAATTTCTACACCGCTTCACTGAAGGTGGCGCTCTTCCCATGATTACCTCCTGCTCCCCTGGCTGGATCCGCTACTGTGAGCAGCACCATCCCGACATGTTGCCTAACCTGTCCTCCTGTAAGTCTCCCCAGCAGATGTTTGGCTCTCTGGTCAAGAGTTATTACGCAGAAAAGAGCGGTATTGATCCTAAGGATATTTTTGTTGTCTCCATCATGCCCTGCACCGCCAAAAAATACGAGATTCGTCGCCCCGAGCAGCGCATGGACAATGGTTGCATGCCGGTAGATGCCGCCCTCACTACCCGGGAGCTCGCCCGTATGATCACCCAGGTTGGCATGATGTTTGATCAGTTGCCCGATGGGGAGTTTGACCCCATGCTGGGTGTATCCACCGGCGCATCAGTTATCTTTGGCGTTACCGGTGGTGTGATGGAGGCCGCCTTGCGTACTGTGGTAGAGAAGGTCACCGGCGGCTCCATGAAACCTTTGGACTTTGTAGAAGTTCGGGGCATGGATGGCGTGAAAGAGGCCACTTACGATCTTGAAGGCAGAACCGTCCGGGTGTGCGCAGCCTCTGGTCCGTCCAATATTAAGAAAGTCCTGGATGGGGTTAAGGCTGGAACCCTTCATTATGATTTTATCGAGTTCATGGGCTGTCCCGGCGGCTGTGTCAACGGCGGCGGTCAACCTTTCCATCCCTCCGAAGTACGCTCCTTTACCGAACTGAAAAAGCTGCGGGCTAAAGCCCTGTACCAGCAGGATTCGGGGATGGAGTTCCGTAAGAGCCACGAAAACCCGGTGGTTAAAGAAGTTTACGGCACCTATCTTGGCGAACCTGGCGGCCACAAGGCTCATCACATCCTCCACTGCACTTATGTGCCTCAAAAACGGTATCGCACCGAAGCGTAGAGTCCACTCAAAGAAAGACCCGGATCGGGAGTCCCGATCCGGGTCTTTCAAGTTTTTAAATTTTCTTTTAATTTCTAAGTGTCTCCATAACCAAACATCCACACCCGTGGGACAAATATTTAAGATATTCTGGTCCAATTCTCTCTATTTACCCTGTGTTCATTGATTTTTTTTGGAAATTGGTGTAAACTGTCTATAATGTTTCAAATGATAATAGGGAGGACATTGACATGCACTATACATTTGCACAGTATCAGGAAAGCTCCGATTACCTGCGCGACCGGATTGGAAACTTTATCCCAAAAGTGGCCATGGTGTTGGGCTCTGGCTTGGGCTACCTTGGGGATCAGGTGGAAAATGCCGTAGCTGCGGATTATCATGATATTCCCTGGTTTAAGTCCTCCACTGCCCCCGGACATAAGGGACGGCTTATTTTCGGTCAGCTGGCCGGACAAAACGTAGCCGTGATGCAGGGTCGGATGCATCACTACGAGGGCTACTCCTATGAAGAGGTATCCTATGCTGTACGAGTACTCCGTCTGCTGGGATGCAGCACCCTCATTGTAACCAACGCAGCCGGATGTATCAACTTGGAGTGGAAAGTGGGCGACCTGATGCTTATCACCGACCACATCAAGTTCTTCCTGGAATCTCCTCTGCGAGGGGAGAACCTTCCACAGTTTGGTGTGCGCTTTCCCGATGCATCCACCTTATACACCCCCTCCCTGCGCATATTAGCCCGGGAAATTGCCGCCCAGCTATCAATTCCTCTGCGGGAGGGCGTATATGCCTACTTCCCAGGGCCCCAATACGAGACGCCAGCCGAGGTACGGGCCGCCCGCATCCTTGGCGGCGATGCCGCAGGCATGTCTACCGCTCCGGAAGTCATCGTAGCCGGCCATTGCGGCATGCAGGTGCTGGGCTTTACCCTTCTGTCCAACATGGCTGCCGGTATCCTAAATCAACCTCTGAGCGAACAGGAGGTTTTGGACGCTGCCGAGGCCTGCAGAGATAAGTTTTCCCGGCTGGTGTTGGCCTGCCTGGAAAGGCTCTAACCTCCTTCATCCGATACTGAAGCTTAGCAGGGAGATTGAAAATGGCTATGACCACACTGTTTGAAAATGTTACCGCTGTTTTGATGGATGATGAGAACACCGTTTTAAATAAAGCCTATGTAGCGGTAGATGGGACCAAAATTTCCACCGTGAGTAACGGCAGGCCCACTGGCTCCTTTGATCATGTGATCGATGGGGCGGGTAAGGTTCTCATGCCCGGCTTTGTCAACGCCCACACCCATGTACCAATGACCCTTATGCGTGGCTATGGCGGGGGCCATAACCTCCAAGAGTGGCTCAACGACTTTATTTTCCCTGCCGAGGCCAAGTGGGACAACCGGGCCCTCCGCGCAGCAGCCGATCTGGGGCTGGCCGAGATGATCGCCTCAGGTGTCACCTGCATCGCAGATATGTATATGCACACTGGAATTGTGGCCCAGGCTGTCCTGGACGCTGGGATTAGTGCCAATCTTTCCTGCGGAGGAATACTCTTTGCCCCTAACTTTGATCCTCATACCTATTCCGAGTGCGTCATCCAGCGAGAGTTATACCAAAGATGGCACAACGCCGAGGGCGGACAGCTCCGCATTGATGCCTCCATCCACGGGGAATATACCTCTCGGGCCGAACTGTGGGAGTGGACGGCCGACTTTGCCAAGTCCCACGGGCTTGGCATGCACCTTCATCTATCCGAAACCAGAGCTGAACATGAGGCTTGCATTTCCCGCCACGGTATGACTCCTGCCGCCCTTTTTTCTCAATACGGCGTATTTTCGGTACGCACCATTGCCGCCCACTGCGTCTGGACCACACCGGAGGATTGGGCCATCCTGGCCAGTCAAGGGGTATCCGCTGTCCATAATCCGGTGAGCAACCTGAAGCTGGGCTCCGGCGTGGCCCCAGTGCCCTCCATGATTAAGTCGGGGGTAAACGTGGCTTTGGGCACCGACGGAGTCTCCTCCAACAACGCCACCGACCTGTTTGGGGAAATGAAGCTGGCCGCTATTCTCCACAACGGGGTTAGCCTAGACCCCATGGCCGTGCGCCCCTGGGAGGCCCTTCGTATGGCCAC
Source organism: Oscillospiraceae bacterium (assembly GCA_045543215.1). Taxonomy (GTDB): domain Bacteria; phylum Bacillota; class Clostridia; order Oscillospirales; family Oscillospiraceae; genus DXYV01. Next base: position 1,714 of record JAZQMD010000112.1, on the reverse strand, counting down.
CTCCAATGGTGCCAAAGCCTTGGGCCGCAATACCGGACGCATCGCCCCCGGCTGGGATGCCGACCTTATCCTGGTAGACTTCGACAAGCCCAACAATTATCCCTGCCACGATCCAGTGGAAAATTTGGTCTATGCATCCCACAGTTCCGATGTGGTGATGAATATGTGCCGCGGACGGGTCATATACAAAAATGGGGAATTCTTTACCATCGATCTGGAGAAAATCAGGCACGAGATCGACACCTACGCCCTCCCCCTACTTTTTGGTTCAAACCGTTAGGAGTTGTATCCATTGTCTGAAAAGAAAAATACCTTTTTTGGCGGCGCAGCTATCCTGGCTGTAGGCGTGGTTGTAGTCAAGATTATTGGCGCTCTCTATAAAATTCCACTGGCTAACATCCTGGGTGACACCGCCAACGGCTACTTCAATTCCGCCTACACCATTTATGCCGTCCTGCTCACTATCTCCACCGGGGGGCTGCCGGTGGCTCTGTCCAAGCAGGTGTCGGAGGCTCATGCCCTGGGGCTGGTTAACCAGCGCAAGCGTATCTTCTCTGTAGCCACCCGCACCCTCTTCCTCTTTGGTCTGTCCGGTTTCCTCATTATGTTCCTTGGTGCAAAGCCTCTCACTTACAACATTCTCGGTAACCCGGGAGCCTATTGCGCCACTCTGATCCTGGCCCCCGCTCCACTGTTCGTTTGCTGTATGTCCGCCCTACGGGGATATGCCCAGGGCCAGGGGATCATGAGTCCAACAGCCATCTCCCAGATTATTGAAGCGCTGTGCAAACTCATCCTCGGCCTGACCCTGGCTACCCTTCTTCTAAGCTACGGCGCGTCTATGACAGACATTTTTACCCCCCAGGAGCTGGCCGTGGGTGGAGCCATTGCCGGTGTAACCATCGGTACCCTGGCTTCCCTGATTTTTCTTACCATCGACCGTATCCGGCGCGGCACCCATAATCAAGAGAACGGAACTGATACCCCTCAACCTGACCGAGCCATCCTCTCCCGGCTGGTTCGTCTGGCTGTTCCCATCACTCTGGGTTGCTCGGTGGTACCCATCGTTAATTTTCTGGATGCTGCCCAGGTACAAAACCGCCTTCAGGAGATTTTTACGATTTCTTCTGATTCGGCCAGCGCCCTATACGGTAGCTATGCCGCTGCAACCAACCTATACAATCTTCCCTCTGCCCTGATGGAGCCCTTTGGCGTTGCCCTTATCCCCGCCGTCTCAGCCGCCCGGGCCAGGCGCAACAGCCTTCAGTGCGCCCGGGTATCTGAATCCGCTCTCCGGGTGGCCATGCTTCTTGCCTGCCCCATGGGCTTTGGACTGGCCGCCCTTTCCACCCCCATCATTACCATGCTTTATTCCCAATATGACCCCGCTGTTATGGGGCCTATCCTTACCATCCTGGGTTTTGCCTCCATCTGCACCTGCATCGTGGTTCTTTCCAACGCCATCCTCCACGCCAACGGTCAAGTCAAGCTCCCCTTCTTTACCATCGCCCTGGGTGGAGCACTCAAGCTCCTGGTCAACTACATTTTGGTCGGCACTGAGTCTATCGGTATTCTGGGTGCGCCAGTGGGTACCCTGGCCTGCTTTGGTACGGCCGCTGTCCTGGATCTTCTCATCATCCGCCGGACTCTACCATCCCCCCCCCCCCCCCCCCCCCGCCTCTTCTTGCCCGCGCCTGGCGCCGGCTCCCAGGCC
>JAZQMD010000111.1:0-11955 GCA_045543215.1 Oscillospiraceae bacterium | reverse complement strand
GTTTATTCTGGCGATCATGGAGGGCTAACTGCCAGAAAATCCAACGGACATTTTAATGTTGGAGATAACATTCAAATGCTGGCAATGAAATATATATACAAAGAAAAAATGAAAATTTCAGAAGATGATATTGTTGAAATTGATTTTCATGCTTTACAGAGCTATGATGGAGAATATGTAATCCTTCCAATCAACTTATTTTTCTTTGGATGTAGTGATGCCAAGGAGGAGTGGTTTCCGGCCTCTCCTAAGATTATACCTGTGTTTATTGGTGTCCACTTTTCTTCTAGCCGATTAAGCAAAGAAGAAGTGGAGTACTTGCGTATGTATGGACCAATTGGTTGTAGGGATGAATATACTTTGAATACGATGCGGCGGTATCATATCCCTGCATATTTGTTTGGTTGTATTACTGCCCTGTTTCCGAGGAGAGCCGTAAGCCCAAAGGCGGGGGAAGTATATGTTGTAGATGTTGAAGCGGAGGCTCTGGCATATATGCCAGAGCAATTGAAGAATAGAGTAAAGTATACCTGCCATGAAGATGAAGGTAGATTTTCAGAAGAAATATTTAGGAAGATGGATCAAAAAGCACGCAGTTTGCTCAAGGAATATTACCAAAATGCGTCATTGGTAATTACTTCTAGGTTGCATTGTGCATCACCGTGTATTGCAATGGGGATTCCCACAATTATAATTGTTAAGGAGCGCTCTTCCAGGTTTGCATGGATTGATAAGCTAACACCAGTTTATACATCGGATGATTATGCGAAAATAGAATGGCTTCCAGCCCCGGTCGATTATGAGCCAATGAAGCAGAAGATGATGGATACCGTCATCATGAGGCTTCAGAAAGCAAAAAAATTTTGGGAGCCAATTTATGATATTAGTACGTTTTTTGAAAACCGGACTTGTGTGGAATATATAGACCCCAACCAGAAAATGATAGAAAGTGTAGAAAATTATATTTTTAAAACAGGATATGAGGAATATATCATTTGGGGTGCGACTGCACAGGCCGAGCAGGTGTATCAACATATTAGCCATAAGTATCCGGATGCAAAGCTTATTAGTATGATCGATGAATATAATTGTGTAAATTTTCATGGACAGCAAGCGGTGCGTTCAAGCCAGTCAAGCAAGTTGAGGGATACTTCAGTAATTGTCACCCCTACAAGTGCAAAGGCTGAGATTAAAGAGCAGTTAAAACAATTAGGATGTAGTGCTCCATGCGTATTTTATGATGGAGAGGTGCTTAATCCTTAAAATTTTTTGTAGCTTACGGACGTGAAGAAGAGATGGCAAATATAAAAGTATCCGACTATATTGCGCAATTCCTCGTTGACCAGGGAATACGGGATCTTTTTTTGATTTCGGGCGGTGGAATGATGCATATGTTGGATAGTGTCGCGCGCAATCCGGAATTAAACCTGATTTTCAATTTAAATGAACAGGCCAGCGCCATCTGTGCAGACAGCTATGCCCAGTATACTGGTCATTTAGGGGCGTGTATGGTGACGACCGGGCCAGGTGCGACCAATGCGGTAACAGGCTGCGCCGGTGCGTGGTTGGATTCAAACCCGGTTGTCTTCATCAGCGGACAATGCAGGACAGATCAGATGGGGCAGCTGAAGGGGCTGCGTATCTACGGAGCGCAGGAGGTAGCCATTGTCCCCTGCGTAAAGCCCATTACAAAATATGCGGTGACAGTGCTAAAAAAAGAGAAAATTCGTTATCATTTGGAGAAGGCGGTCTACCTGGCGACCCACGGGCGTAAGGGCCCTGTGTGGGTAGACGTTCCACTGGATGTGCAAGGGGCCTGGGTAGAGCAGGGAGAGCTGGAGGCTTTTAAACCTACAGAGGAATGCCTCTCGGCAGATCAGGTGGATGGAGGACAGGTGCAAAGACTATATGGATTGCTCAATGCTGCCAAGAGGCCTGCCATTCTAATTGGACACGGCGTGGTGGCGGCAAGCCGTCAGAAGCAGATCCGGCAGCTGGTGGAGCAATTGCAAATCCCGGTGCTTGCAACCTGGCGGGCAAAGGGGATATTTGGCGACAACGAGAGCCTGTTTATGGGTAGTCCGGGGATTCCTGCTTTGCGGTTTTCCAACTATGTGCTGCAAAACACCGACTTTTTGCTCATCATTGGCACGCGGCTTAATCCGGCAATCACAGCCTATGATGAGCCGCATTTTGCGCCCCATGCAAAAAAGATCATAGTGGATATTGATCGCGGGGAAATGGATAAGCTGGACATGGAGTTTACCATGCGCTTTGTGGCCGATGCAGCGGACTTCATCGATGCGATGCTGGCCCAGCAAGGTAGCTATCAGCATGTATCCCGCCAGGAGTGGTTGTCCTATTGCTCCGGAATGAAGGAAAAGTATCCCTTGCATAAGGAGCAGCAGCCACTGGATAATGAGGGAAAGGTGGACGGGTTTACCTTTGCGGACAAGCTGTCGAACTATTCTAAGTCTACAGACGTGTTTGTAGGCTCCTCTTCTGGTCGAACCTGCGGTATTTCCCACCTGGCCTATCGGTTGAAAAAGGGACAGCGGTTTGTTACCTCCATGGGGATTGGCGCCATGGGCTGGTGCTTGCCCAGTGCGATCTCTTGTTGTATTGCCGCAGGAAAGCGGCGCACATTGCTGCTGGAGGGCGATGGGAGCCTTCAGCATAACATACAGGAACTGGCGCTGATACGGACCTATGCTTTGCCCATTAAACTGTTTGTCTATGCCAACCAGGGATATGCGTCCATCCATGCCATGCAACGTAACAATTTTAAGTCGGTGTTTGCCGGCTGTAATCAGGAGAGCGGATTGGGGCTTCCGTCCTTGGAAAAGGTAGCCAGCCTATACGACTTGCCCTATTACCGCATTGAGAACGACAGGCAGATCGATTTGGTTTTAGAGAAGATTATGGTGGACGAGGGGCCTTGCTTGTGCGAGGTTTGTGGCTCTATTTATTTTGATGAAATTCCAAAATCTATGACGGTTGCAAACCCAGACGGTACATTTACGTCTTCCAGGTTGGAAAATCTATATCCTTTTATTAGCGAAGAGGAGCAACGGGATAACATGCCGGAGTGGGAATAGATATGAAGCGGATTTTAATCACCGGAGCGAGCGGATTTATTGGGAGAAATTTAAAGGAGGCCCTGGCCAGTTGCCATCTGGTATTTGCCCCGCTCCACAGCCAATTGGAGCTTTTGGATTATGATGCGCTGGACCGCTATGTGGTGGAAAATCAAATTGATGTGATTGTGCATGCCGCCATCCATGTACCTATGTTTCATGGTAAAGAAAAGGAATTTTTTCATGATATGCTGATGTTCATGAATTTAGAAAAGATCAGCCATCGAGTAGAAAAGGTTCTTTACTTTGGATCCGGGGCAGAGTTTGATAAGCGGTTTCATATCAGGATGGTAGATGAGGAGATGCTTGGTAGGACCATTCCTGTCAGTGAGTATGGATTGGCAAAATATTCTATGAATGCGATTGCCCGTCGGTCGGAAAATATATATAATCTTCGGCTGTTTGGCATATTTGGAAAATATGAGCTTTGGGATATCAAGTTTCTTTCAAACCTGTGCTGTAAGGCTGTATTTGGTTTGCCACTCACGGTGCGACAGGATTGCTTTTTTGACTTTCTGTATATTGAAGATCTGTCCCCTATTGTGTCTTGGTTTATTGATCATACCCCGCAAAGGCATGATTACAATGTGTGTTATGGTCGGCAGTACCGCCTAATGGAATTGGCGCAGCTGGTGCGCAGTATCAGCGGGAAAAGCCTGCCTATCACCTTGCTCAGCGAAGAGCCAAACCTGGATTATTCGGCGAATAATCATCGGCTGCGTGAAGAGGTGGAAGGGCTTCATATTACTCCCATGGAGCAGGCCCTGGCGCAATTGTATTGCTACTATGAGAGGCATCAGGAGATAGTAGATTTCGACCTGTTGAGGAAAAGCAGGTAAAGTGATGAGGAAAGCTGAAAAAGGATTCCGGTTTGTGAGTTAGGAAATGAAGCTGTGAATATTTTACTGCTGACAAAACCCAGATATGCTGTCAGCGGCCGGATTGATGTGATGCAGCAACGGAGGAGCATATGAAAGTTCTGGTCATTGGTGCTGGGGGCATGCTGGGGTATACTACGTACCAGTATTTAAAGGAGCAGGGTCATTTAGTCACAGGAGTGACTAAAACAAAAAGAATACCGGGCATGATTAAGCTGGATGCAACCAATAAAGTGGCATTAGAAAATTTTTTAAATGAAAATCCTTTTGATGTTATCATTAACTGTGCAGCGCTTTTGGTTGCGCCAAGCGAACATCGAAAGGCAGAGGCGGTGCGGTTAAACTCTTGGTTACCCCACTATTTAGAAGGGTTTTATATGGAAAAGGGAACCTATCTGATACAGGTTAGTACAGATGGAGTTTTTTCAGGTGTGGAGAAAGCGTATCGGGAGGAAGGTCCAAGCGATGCGGATACTTTTTATGGGAAAAGTAAGTTTTTAGGAGAATTGCATAACAGCAAAGATTTAACAGTCCGATCCGGATTCTGGGGTCCAGATATAAATGAGGATGGGACAGGCCTTTTTCATTGGTTTATGAAGCAGGAAGGTATGGTTTCTGGTTATTCCAAGGCTATTTTTAATGGCGTATCAAACTTAGAGTTTGCGAAGTTTTCCCATGCGGCAATGCAGAATCGTTGGAGTGGAGTTTATCATCTCTGCGCATCTGACGCTATTTCAAAGCTTGATTTCTTGGCATTACTCAAGAAAACCTTTCTTCAGGATGTGACACTGATTCCGGATGAGGGCCTTTGCGTGACCCGCTTATTAAAAAATACAAGAGATGATATAGGCTATGGTGAAAAATCCTTTGAACAAATGGTATATGAGTTAAAAAGCTGGATTTCTCAAAAGGAATACTTTTCTCTTTATAAAAGATAGGAGGCATAAAGGTGGCGCAGTCGATTTATATTGGGAAGAGGAAAGTGGGCGAGACTGAGAGGCCATATTTTATTGCAGATATTGCGGCAAATCACGATGGAGACTTAAACCGCGCTTTTAAGTTGATCGAGTTGGCCAAGCAGGCGGGAGCGGATGCGGCAAAGTTTCAAAATTTTAAAGCCAGGCTTATTGTTAGTAAGTCCGGGTTTAAATCGATGGGAAAGCAGCTCTCACATCAGGCAAAGTGGAAAAAGTCTGTATTTGAAGTTTATGAAAATGCCAGTTTGGATGATAGCTGGTCGGAGCGTTTGGCGGAAAAATGTCAAGAGGTCGGAATTGAATATTTAACAAGTCCATACGATTTTGCCTCTGTCGACTTGGCAGACCGATATGTAAATGCATTTAAAGTTGGTTCTGGGGACATTACCTGGATAGATATTTTAGCGCATATTACGGGCAAGAGAAAACCGGTGCTCCTCGCTACTGGAGCGTCTGAACTGGAGGATGTAGACCGTGCTGTTGAGGTCATTGGAAAAGGTGCCGCAGGATATGTACTGATGCAATGTAATACAAATTATACAGGTGCACGGGAAAATTTAAAATTTGTCAACTTAAATGTGCTTCACCTGTATAAAGAGCGCTATCCGGAGGCTGTTTTGGGGTTGTCGGATCATACTCAGGGTGATGTTACTGTCTTGGGTGCAATTGCTATGGGGGCCCGGGTGATAGAAAAGCATTTTACCGATGATAACAGCCGGGAGGGACCGGATCATGCATTTTCCATGACACCAGATTCCTGGCGTGAGATGGTGGATCGAGCCACAGAGTTATATGATGCGCTTGGAGACGGTAGAAAAAAGATTGAAGAAAATGAGAGAGAGTCGGCTATCATCCAGAGGCGGGCCTTAGTGCTTCAAACGGATAAGCAGGCGGGAGAAATTTTAGGGTGGGATGATCTTTTCCCGTTGCGTCCAATCCAGCCGGATGGCATTCCTCCCTATGAAATTTATCAGGTGATAGGAAGAAAGTTGAAAAAAGATATAAAGAGGGATCAGTACCTGCGAAGAGAGGACTTGGTTTGAGTGCTGCAAGGAAACTTAATCATATTGGAAAGTGTCTGCCGGGAGGATCTGGAGCAGCTTAGACTGTGGCGGAACAATCCCGAATACCGCAAGTATTTTCGGGAATATCGGGAATTGAGTGTGGAGCATCAGGAAAATTGGTATCAGACAAGGGTTTTAAATGATCCGAATACAATCATGTTCTCTATTCGTAAAAAAGATACAGAAGAACTGTTGGGCTGCTGTGGTTTGTGCTATGTAAATTGGGTTCACCGCCATGCGGATCTGTCGTTGTATATCGGTTGGAAAAACAGTTACATTGACGAGAATGGTTTTGCAGAGGATAGCTGTAAGACGCTTTTTCAATATGCGTTTCATGAATTAAATTTAAATAAAATTTGGACAGAAATTTATGAATTTGACGACAAAAAGCTAAAATTATATCAAAAACTGGGCTTTAAAGTGGATGGAGTTCTGCGCCAGCAGTATTTTTATGACAGGCGATGGTGGGACTCCAACCTTTTGTCGCTTCTGGCAGCAGAGTGGGGCAATTAAAAATTATTTTGGATTTTGTGGGAAAAAACCAAGATTTCCAGACACCTCCAATTTTCAACTTGCATAGGGTGAAAAAACCTGCGGATACTATCTTTGTCAAAGAAACAAATGCCGCAGGAGGAATTCATAGATGAAGGCAACAGGTATCGTGCGCCGAATTGATGACCTAGGGCGCGTTGTGATCCCGAAGGAGATCCGTCGTACGCTGCGTATTCGAGAGGGTGATCCCTTAGAAATTTTCACAGATAAGGACGGTGGGGTAATTTTTAGAAAGTACTCCCAGATGGGTGGTGTATCCGATTTCGCTGGGCAGTTGTGCGAGGCCATGGGCCGTGGAACTGGACTGGCTGCAGTAATTACCGACCGTGACAGCTGTATTGCGGTGGGGGGAGTTCCCCGGCGGGAGCTGGCAGAAAAACGTGTGTCAATCCCGCTGGAGACGCTGATGGAACAGCGCAAGACCTACCAGTTGGGAGATGGTGGTGATCCCATTCCCCTGTGTGCGGATTCGGACAAATATACTGTTTGTACCGCAGTTCCTATTATGGCGGAGGGAGACGTGTTGGGCTGTGTAGCCCTGGCATCTGCGGGAGACGGACGCTCTGAACCTACTGATCTGGCGTTGGCCCAAACGATTGCCCTGTTTTTGGGCAGGCATATGGAGTCATAAACAGAGGGTTGGGCGCGGCGGACGTAAGAGACTTGCAGACAGCGCGAAAAGGGATAAAGACCTCCCCGCTGCAGCGGGGAGGTCTTTTAAGATCTGTTTACATTTCCCGGCGGCCCTCCAAGGCACGCATGAGGGTGGCACCATCGGCAAATTCCAGATGGCTTCCTACTGGGATGCCGTAGGCAAGGCGGGTAACCTTCACATGAAAGGGGGCGAGAAGTCGGGAGAGATACATGGCGGTAGCTTCCCCCTCTGTGTCTGGATTGGTGGCCATAATAACTTCGACTACCCCACCACCAGCCACCCGTGCTACCAGTTCTTTTATGTGGAGGTCGTCAGGCCCTACATGGTTCATGGGGGAGATTACCCCGTGGAGCACGTGATAAGCCCCTTGGTATTCCCGGGAGCGCTCCATGGCGATCACATCCTTCGGATCGGCTACCACACAAATGGTGGACTGATCTCGCCTGTGACTGATACAGATGGGACATGGCCCATCTCCCTCGGTGAGGTTTTGGCACACAGGACAGCAGGAAATGGACTGCTTAGCTGTTGTAATTGCTGCGGCGAAGGCGGCAGCATCAGCATCAGGAAGGGTGAGGACAAAGAAGGCCAGTCGCTGGGCGGATTTGCGCCCGATACCGGGAAGGCGGGCGAACTGCTCCACCAGAGCTTCCAGAGCGGGGGGAAAGTATTGCATAGGGAAAGGACCTCCGTGAGTAAGTTGTGAAAATGGGGGAATGCAGCCCCGTTGGAGCAGATTTATATAGGCGCGATATCAGCCCCTCAAGGCCTCGATGGCCACATCAATATCTGGTGCACCATAGACGGACGAACCGGCCACCAGCACATTGGCCCCAGCCTGGACTGCTTTTTTTGCAGTAACCGGGTTGATGCCCCCGTCTACCTCTAAATAGCAGGAGGGGTTGTATTGGTCAATGAGACGGCGTATCTGACGGATGGTATCCAGCTGTTGCTCTAAAAAGGCCTGTCCACCGAAGCCGGGTTCTACTGTCATGACCAGCACTAGGTCCAGCTCCCCCAAATAAGGGAGGATCGCCTGAGGGGAGGTAATTGGCCTTAGTGCAATACCTTTTTTCACTCCGTTTTGGGCCATGGCATGCAGAGCCTCTTGAATACCAGGGGGCATATCAGACTCCAGATGGATGGAGAGCAGGTTGGCCCCGGCCTGGGCAAAGGCATCGATATATCGGGCGGGCTTTTCGATCATCAGGTGGACATCTAAAAACATATCGGTATAGGCGCGTAAGGACTTAACTACCGGTGCCCCAAGTGTAATATTGGATACAAACATTCCGTCCATCACATCCACATGAACCCAGTCGGCCTTGTGGATACGTTGGAGATCCCTACCCAGATTGCAAAAATCGGCTGAGAGGATGGAGGGGGCAATTTTAATCAAAAGGGATCATTCCTTTCTTGGGAGGACCCAGACGGGTTTCGCACTCTTTTCATGTCCGCTTTAAAGGATTTTGCCAGGATAGAGGGAAAAGGGGGACACGGGACGAACTGCTTCCACATAGGATGCATCAGCGGAAGTCGCCACGGGACAGCGGATGGGGTTCCTGCTCCCACCTGGCTCACGTCGTCCGCAACGGCCCGGTTCGGCGTGCCGCACTGGAGATAGCCGCTGGGGGCGCGCTCTAATGAGCGTACCTCCCGGCGGCAATTGAGGAGTGTCCGGGGTGTAGTGGGCCCAATAGGTTTAACCAATACGCTAAGACAGGCGGTGACAGGTAAAGCTGTGGATATGACACCTGAGGTAGGCCTGGGCTACAGAGTAGGGGAAACCTCCTGCACGTTGTATCCTGCGCTGGTAAGTGCGGTCAATATGTCTGTCTTGTGGCCATGACCAAAGGCCTCTAGGGTGACCTTCAACTCTACACCGCTCTGACGGTTGAGGTTGACAAATTGATTGTGCTCCAGTCGGATAATGTTGCCGCTTTGCCCCGCTATGATCTGGGCTACATTAACCAATTCACCGGGGCGGTCGGGCAGCTGTACCGAGAAGGTAAACACACGGCCTCGGCTTACCAGTCCGTGCTGCACCAGGGAAGATACGGTAATCACATCCATGTTTCCGCCAGAAAGAACGCTCACCACGTTGCGCCCATCCGGCTTCAGGCGGCTGAGGGCAGCCACAGTGAGCAGGCCGGCATTTTCTACAATCATCTTATGTTTTTCCATCATATCCAGAAATGCATCTACCAGTTCACCATCGTCAATGGTGATGATATCGTCCAAATTTTTTTGTATGTAAGGAAAAATCAAATCCCCAGGGGTTTTGACCGCCACGCCATCGGCAATGGTATCGACCTGATCTAAAGTGACTACCCGACCGGCCTTTAGGCTGGCCTTCATACAGGCGGCCCCGGAGGGTTCCACGCCAATGACCTTTACATTGGGGTTTAGGAGCTTGGCTAAAGTGGACATGCCTGCTGCCAGACCACCGCCACCAATGGGAACCAGAATTACCTCAACATCGGGAAGGTCTTGAAAAATTTCATAGGCGATGGTGCCCTGTCCGGTGGCCACTGACAGGTCATTAAAGGGAGGCACATAGGTCATCCCGTTTTCCTGGGCCAGCTGATGGGCCATGGCATCGGCATCGTCAAAGGAGGCCCCATGCAGCACCACGTCCGCCCCATAGTCCTTGGTGTTGTTTACCTTCACCAGGGGAGTGGTGGTTGGCATGACTACCGTAGCACGTACTCCGGTGGACTGGGCGGCGTACGCCACCCCCTGGGCGTGGTTGCCGGCAGAAGCAGTGATAAGTCCCTTTTTCCGCTGGGCATCAGTAAGGGTGCTAATCTTGAAATAGGCCCCCCGGATCTTATAAGCGCCGGTGATCTGCATATTCTCCGGCTTGAGATAAACTTGGTTCCCGGTGGCTTTGGAAAAGGCGGGGGAGTGTACCAGATTGGTGGACCGGAGCACACCACTGAGCGCCTGGCGTGCGGCTTTGAATTGGTCAAGGGTCATCATGTCCATGAAAAGCTGTCTCCCTACTTTTACTGATGATATTGTTTCATTTTATCTAATCGGCCCGGTAAAGTCAACTCTGCCTCCTTGACATGGGGCTGTGCCGGGAGGTACAATATAGAAAAAACCTATGGGACAAGGAGGAAACGCCTTGGCGACCGTGAAGAAAAAATCAGTGTCGGCTTATTATCTTGTGGCTGCAGTTTGGCTGGGATGGGCTCTGTTTGGAAGGCTATACCGCCTATCTGACTATCTGCTGGTTACTGGCGTGTCTATAGCGACGTGGTTTTTGGGGAAGGCTATTTGGCCAGATCGCAGTTGGACTACACCGGAGGCTCAAGAGACGAAGGCGGCGAAGGTTAAAGCAGAGCCCACCAAGTCGGAGAAGAAGGCCACTGGAAATCCAGAGCTGGATGCTTTGCTGGACGAGCGGGACAGGGCTGTAAGCGAGATGCGCCGTCTGAATGACAACATTGTAGATGAGAATATATCAAACCAGATTGACCGTTTAGAGGCCACCGCCAAAAAGATTTTTGCCCAGGTGGAGGCTCAGCCGACCAAGCTGCCCCAAATCCAAAGGTTTATGAACTACTATCTGCCTACCACGCTCAAGTTGCTCAACGCTTATGACCGTATGGCTGCCACAGGGGTTTCCGGGAGCAATATCGACGGAACCAAGGGTAAGGTGGAGGATATTATGCAAACCATCTGTACCGCATTTGACAAACAACTGGATGCCCTGTTTGGAGAGGAGGCCTTGGATATTTCTACTGATATTAAAGTCATGGAGCAGATGCTGGCTCGAGAGGGTATCGGCGGGATGAGCATTCAAAGTGAAGAAAACTGATCTTATTTTAGGGAGGATAATATGATGACCGACAACAAGGACATGACTCCGGAGCTTACCTTGGAGCCTACCCTGACAGCCGCCGCTGCTACGCCGGATATTCCAAGCCTTACCTTGGATGCCGGCCTGACCATGGACGAGGCAGCTGCGGCCCAAAAGGAGCAAGATACCAATGCGGTCAAGTTAGACGAAAGCCAGCTTACGCAAAGTGAACGCAAGACGGTGGAAGAATTTTCTCAAAAGATTGATATCCGGGACTCCAATGTAGTGCTCCAGTACGGTGCAGCCGCTCAGAAAAACATCGTTTCTTTTTCGGAAAACGCTCTGAATAATGTGCGAACCAAGGATCTGGGCGCCATCGGAGAAGATTTATCCTCCCTTGTGGTGGAGCTAAAAACCTTTGGGGAGCCGGAAAAGAGCGGTATTTTTGGTTTTTTCCAGAAGAAGAAAAATGAGGCGCTCTCTCTTAAGGCCAGCTATGAAAAGGCGGAGGTCAATGTAGACAAGATTGCAGCCATGCTGGAAAAGCACCAGGTAACCCTGATGAAGGATATCGCCATGCTCGATCAGATGTATGAACTCAACACCAAGTACTATAAAGAACTTACCATGTATATTCTGGCCGGGAAGAAGGCGCTGGAGCGGGCCCGTATCGGTGAGCTGGAGCAACTGCGCAAGAAAGCCGCTACGTCGGGGACTCAGGAGGATGCCCAGGCCTATAATGATTTTGCAAATCAGTGTGCCCGGTTTGAGAAAAAAATTCACGACCTGGAGCTTACCCGCATGGTATCCATCCAAATGGGGCCACAGACCCGGCTAATTCAAAATAACGATGCGCTGATGCTGGAGAAGATTCAGTCCTCTCT
>JAZQMD010000110.1:0-17716 GCA_045543215.1 Oscillospiraceae bacterium | reverse complement strand
TGGCTCACAGAACGACATGGCTACGATCCGACTTCATAGGCTGAGACGGGGTTTTACATCATTTCTTTAGACTAAGCACCTTTTTAGTCGCCTCAACAATTCCGTCTGGAGTGAGTCCATAGGCCTCCAAAACCTGCCTGGCTGCACCGGAGCCTCCAAACTCATCGTTAACCCCATGACGAACTACAGGGACAGGACACACCTCCGCCAAGCAGGCACAAACCGCCTCCCCCAAGCCACCAATTACATTATGCTCCTCAGTGGTAACCAGAGCTCCCGTCTCCCGGGCAGCCTTGACAAGCATATCTGCATCAATAGGCTTGAGCGTGTGGAAATCCAGTACTCGGGCATCAATTCCCTCTCCAAATAATATTTGGGCAGCCTCCATCGCCATTTGCACCATCATACCGGTGGCCACGATGGTCACATCCTTCCCAGAGCGCAAGGTGACTCCTTTACCGATCTCAAAGCGGTAATTGGGAATCTGATGGGTGATCGAATCCACTGCCAGACGTCCCAGGCGTAAATAGGCAGGACCGTCATACTCCAGCAGAGCCCTGACGGTCTGACGCATCTCGTTTCCATCGCAGGGACAGAGCACTACCATACCGGGAATGGCCCGCATGAGGGCAAAGTCCTCGATACACTGATGTGTCGCCCCATCCTCACCCACGGACAGACCACCATGAGAGCCCACAATCTTCACATTTAGCCGGGGATACGCCACCGAATTGCGAACCTGCTCAAAGGCCCGGCCAGTAGCAAACATGGCAAAAGTATTAGTAAAAACCACCTTTCCACAGGTAGCCAGACCAGCAGCTACACCAGTCATATTCGCCTCTGCAATACCCAGATTAAAAAAGCGGTTTGGGTATTGGTCAGCAAATTTTTTGGACATGGTGGAACCAGACAAATCTGCATCCAACACCACGAGATTAGGATACTCCTTCCCAAGCTGAGCCAGGGCCTCCCCATACGCGGCCCGAGTAGCGATATGCTCAGCCATGCTACTCCACCTCCTTTTCCAAAGCAGCTAAGGTAGCTTCCAACTCCTCCTTGGCCCGGGCATATTCCTCGTCATTTGGCGCCTTACCATGCCAGCTTGCGTTATTCTCCATAAAAGAGACTCCCTTACCCTTCACTGTCTTAAATAAAATGGCGGTAGGCTTTCCTTTTACAGACTTAGCCTCCTCAAAGGCAGTAAACAGGGCGGTAAAGTCATGCCCATCTACCTTAATCACATGGAAACCAAAGGCAGAAAATTTCTCATCCAGGGGCTCAGATGGCATCACGTCAGCCGTTTTTCCATCAATTTGCAGACCATTCACGTCCACCATTACACACAGGTTGTCCAAGCTAAATTTAGCCGCCGACATGGCAGCCTCCCACACCTGGCCCTCTTCCACCTCGCCATCTCCCAATATGGTGTATACCCGGTAGGCCATGCCGTCCAGCTTCCCAGCAAGCGCCATACCCACAGCAGCTGAAATCCCCTGCCCTAAGGAGCCGGTAGACATGTCCACACCCTTAACATAATGCATCTCCGCATGCCCCGACATATGACCGCCAATGGCTCGGAACTGCTTGAGCTCCTCCACCGGAAAATATCCTCGAAAAGCCAGGGTTGGATAAAGTGCAGGGGTACAGTGGCCCTTGGACAGGACAAAACGATCCCGGGCAGGATTATCCGGCTTGGTGGGATCGACATCCATCACCCCATGGTAAAGGACGGTCAGAGCATCCACGCAGGAGAAAGAGCCCCCCAGGTGGCCTGATGCGGCGGTGTGTACCATCTCCAGTCCCAATAGTCGAGCCCTGGCGGCAGTCACAGCCAATTGCTTATCATCCATATCATCAGTCCTTTCCTGTTAAAGAACTACCCCAGCGATGCGGTCTGCGCAACTTCACGCAACCATTGGGTAATATACCGCTCCTTCTGCGCATCGTGAAGGGCGTAGGTCATAAGAGTAAAGGGTACTTGATCCACCGTACCCGGTATGGTTCGAGACGGAATTTCCTGAGGTGAAACGAAGAAGGACCAGTTGTAGACCAGGCTCCTCTCCTCCATTTCCTCCACCAGCCGCCAAAATCGAGGTAATTCGATTCCGGCAATCCGTAAAAGCTCCAGCCCCAAGTAGTTGGACGAAGTTGGAGTCTCCTCGTCCACGGGGCTGCGAAGCAATGAGGGATCATTGGCCCAGATAAGATATTCAGTGGAAAGCAGTTTCTGCATTTCCCCGGGCTTAGCCCCGGGCACATCCCCCTTCAACATCCCCAGTTCAGTATATACCGATCCACCCGATTCCAGGCCTAAACCAGGTCGATGGTCGCCAAAAAATACCAAAATGGTAGGTTCATCCACCTTGGAAAAATAATTCGTGAGCTGCTTGAGGGCCTTGGAGGAGTTGGCCGTCCCTTGGATATATGCGTTAAGGGTATCTGTCGCCTCCTGAGACAGGTCGGCAGAAAAGGGATAATCATATTGATCGTACTTATCGGCATTATAGGGAGTGTGATTCTCCATCGAAACGGCATAAAGAAAGACTGGCCCATCTTCCTGCTTATCCTCATAAAGCTGAATAAGTATATCACTCAGGTAAGCATCTCCATAGTAGCCACCGCTCAGCTTCTGACTCATATACTTCCAAAATTCCTTCTCATCGTCAGGGGCATCTGGATCAACCAGCCTCATATCCTCTGGAAAAATCATATCGTCAAAGCCCATATTAGAAAATAACTCTTTGCGGTTATAAATAGAGTCATTGAACATGTGAAGAAAGCCGGTGTAGTATCCCTCATCCTGAAACAAAGAGGGTAGGGTAGGAAAGGATGCAATCCTTTCTGGCTCCCAATAAATTGGGTTATCGCTATAGGACAACAAGCGGCTATTTACCCCTGTGAGCACCTCTAGCTCAATATTGCAGGTGCCATAGCCCAGGGAGCGGGTATAAAACCGCCCGCTCACCGACTCCTTCTGAAGCGCATGAAACTCCGCTAATGGGTCAGATTCAAACTCAACACCAGGCAAACTGGTCGCGTCGAAGAAGGACTCTGACAAAATAAGAATGACATTTGGCTGAACTGTCTGCTGGGCTTCTCCATCTCCCGCCGAGTCCTGAAGAAGTCCATCAATCTCCTCCCGAACATCATTCATCACATCCTGATTATAAGCAGTGATGGTGGTATCCCGAAAAATGACAGATCGCCACAACCCTAGAGGAACAAAGCACTGCTGGTAGACATAGGACTGGGACACCCCGGTAGTCAAGGGAACGGACAAAGGGATATAAATCAGGGGATCTGCAAAAAAGAGGAAGCATGCCAAAAAGGCCGCCAGCCCAGCTCCCGCTCCCCTCAGGCTCCATACCCAATCTAAATCCAAAGCCCTCTTAGCCAACAAACGCAAGACTACAAACCAAGTTATAGGCAGGAGCACGCTTAAGGCCGTGTAGGATGAGATAGAAAGGGACTTGGAGTTAAGGGAAAGAATAGGCCCAAGCTGAAAAACCTGAAACAACTCGTACAATTCCAAGGGCGTGGAGGTGACCATTATCTTAAAATGGTTTGCAAGAGTCAGAGATACCGCCGCCGTAGCAGTAAATAAAAATCCCCGTGATAACCGTTTCATGGCAAGCCCCGTAACCAAGGTCAACAGGGCAATATAAATCACTGTCCACGCGGCGGCCTTGGTGCATTGATCTAATAGAACAGGTACCTTACCCAAACTCTGGGCGGTAGCAATGAGAACAGCCACCATAACCACCACTCCGCTCAGAAGGGAGGCCAGCAGGTTCCATAGCAGCCGCTGCCAGGGATGGACAAATAGACCCGATTTAATAATCCAGTTTTTCATTCAGCCAGTTCACCAGCTGGTCAATTGGTACACGCACCTGCTCCATAGTGTCCCGATTACGGACCGTAACAGCCTGATCAGCCTGCTCCGTGTCCGAGCCCACAGTCTGAAAATCCACTGTGATACAGTAGGGTGTACCAATCTCATCCTGACGGCGGTAGCGCTTACCGATAGATCCCGCTTCATCATAATCCACCATAAAGTATTTGGACAACAGGGTCTGAATCTCCCTGGCCTTGTCTCCCAGCTTTTTGGATAGAGGAAGAACAGCACACTTAAAGGGTGCCAGGGCAGGGTGGAGGCGTAAGACAGTGCGCACATCGTTCTTCTCCGCGTCCACAACTTCCTCATCGTAGGCATCCACCAGGAAAGCCAATGTCACCCGGTCAGCACCCAGGGAGGGTTCAATGACATAGGGAATATAGTGTTGATTTTTTTCCTGGTCAAAGTAAGTCATATCCTTACCGCTGGTATCCTGATGGGCTGTTAGATCGAAATTGGTACGGGATGCCACTCCCCATAGCTCGCCCCAGCCGAAGGGAAAAATAAACTCAAAGTCGGTGGTAGCGTTTGAGTAGTGGGAGAGCTCTTCAAGATCATGATCCCGAAGGCGCAAATTTTCCTCCTTCATACCCAGACCCAGTAGCCATTGTCGGCAGAAATCCTTCCAATAGGCAAACCACTCCAGCTCAGTGCCGGGGACACAGAAAAACTCTAGCTCCATCTGCTCAAACTCCCTGGTGCGGAAGGTAAAATTCCCTGGTGTAATCTCGTTACGGAAAGATTTTCCAACCTGGCATACACCAAAGGGCAGCTTGCGCCGGGTAGTTCGCTGAATATTTTGGAAATTTACAAAAATGCCTTGGGCAGTTTCAGGGCGAAGATAGACTGTGTTTTTAGCATCCTCGGTGACACCCTGAAAAGTCTTAAACATTAAATTAAATTGGCGTATATCGGTCCAGTTGTGCTTGCCACAGGTGGGGCAGAGAATGCTATGCTCCTGCACAAATTCTTTCATCTGGATCTGGCTCATAGCGTCTACGCTGTGGCCCAAGTCAAACTGGTTTTCTGTGCACCAGTCCTCAATGATTTTATCTGCCCGGAAACGCTCCTTGCACTCCTTACAATCCATCAGAGGGTCAGAAAATCCCCCCACATGACCGGATGCCACCCAAACCTGGGGATTCATCAAAATAGCTGCATCCAACCCTACGTTATAAGGATTTTCCTGGACAAATTTCTTCCACCATGCCTTTTTTACATTATTTTTAAGCTCTACACCCAGAGGGCCGTAGTCCCAAGTGTTGGCTAGACCACCATAAATCTCTGAACCGGAGAAAATGAACCCCCGCCCCTTACAGAGCGCCACAATCTTTTCCATACTTTTTTCCAGATTGTTCATTGAAAATCGTTCCTTTCCATCCCCCATATGGCGTATGAGGGTAACACTACCATTA
Organism: Oscillospiraceae bacterium; assembly: GCA_045543215.1. Classification (GTDB taxonomy): domain Bacteria; phylum Bacillota; class Clostridia; order Oscillospirales; family Oscillospiraceae; genus DXYV01. The sequence continues at coordinate 12,406 of JAZQMD010000110.1, read as the reverse complement.
TATACAGAAAAAAAGGAAAGTCAATGACAGAGATTACACATTCTTTTTACCTTAAAAGTATAGGCACTGTAAATTTTATTATTTTTACCAAACATTAAAAAAGGTGCTTGAACAATTGCCTTTATAATGTTAAACTAGGGATAGGTATTTGTTCAAACACCTTATGTTAAAATTTAAACTTAAATAGAAAGAAGGAAAATAAAAGGATGAGAGTTCAATTTACTGTAAACAATGCGGAATGGACGAAGCTTCAGACATTAGCACAAACAGAAGGATACCCCGATGTTCCAAGCTATTGTAGAGATGTAGTTCTTCAAAGTAGGACTTACGGGCAGTTGTGGCAAACAGTTGTGAACAAAATATCAAAAATGGAAAAAGGAAAGGTTTTTGTATTAAGGGATCTTATCGACACTCCTCCTGCAAACCTTGGTGTAAAATTGTATGAGCATCAAAATACATTAGGTATCCAAATCCAAAAAAAAGACAGCTTAAAGACAAACCAATTTGTAAAACTCTAAAATTTAAAATAGGGTTCCTGACTTCCCATTACCCACTAGTGCAAGAAGGGATAGCTCCAAAATGGAGCTATCCCTTCTTGTATATTTCCTCAGTTTCCTTTCGGCTTTTAATCAGCTTGACTTAGTAGATTGATCAAGGCTTCCCGAGTATATAGAGCATTAAGCACGGTAAGCAGGGCGTTCGCATTCAAATGCTCGGGCAGCTCCAGCTTCTTCAATAAAGCCGCCCTCCGCTCGGCGCTATTAGCAGTCCCTGTCAACCCCAGGGAAAAAAGATCAGCTTTCGTCAGCCTGGCGGTGCGCGGGAAATGGGTCTCTGCCTCATCCAGAAAGGTAGCTCCAGCCCGCTCCAGAGCAGCGAGTAAAATTTTCTGGTTCATACCCTCCACCCCTAGTTTCCCCTCTTTTCCACGGGTACGCTTGCGCCGCTCTTTACCATATATGTCAGGAACATAGGCATGCTTCACCTTAGCAGACGGAAGCGCTCCTTTTAGAAAGTTACGAATGACAAACCCCGCTCCATCCGAATCAGTAAGGATGATAAGCCCCTGTTTTTCCGCCAAGTGGCGCAGTAGGGTAACCAACTCGCTGTTACGAAACACACCAAATCCGGCAGTCTCTAAGATCACGCCGTCCACCACCTGGGACAGGGTATTTTTGTCATACCGTCCCTCTACCACAATTGCCTCCTTCACCCTTTTCATGAGGCTGCCCTTGCGTTGTTAGCCAACTCCAGGATGAGGGAAATTAACAGCTCACTCTCATCTCCTCCGTAGGATTTCATGGCCAAATCGGTCTCAGCGCAACGGCGTATGGCGGTGCGACACCAAGGTAAAGAATACCGCCGGGCAGCATCCATTAGCTTCTCCGCCGGCCAAGCATTCTTCATCCCCCACAATTCCATAAGCCAGTTTGTGTTCTGCCCGCTCTCCCTGGCCAACCGGGCTGTATATAACTGTCGGAAGTATTTCCCCACCACCGACAGGATCATAATGGGGGACTCCTGCGCCCCCAGAAGGTCACTCACAACGGCGGCAGCCCGGTCAAAATCCCCCCTGGCAATGGCATCGGTCATCTGAAACACCACCACATCCACTTGGGGAACAGCTACTGCATCAATATCTTCCCGGGTGATACTCCGATGCTTGGCATAGGCGGAGATTTTTTCAATTTCAGTTACCAAGTTGGTCATTAACTCCCCACACAGGAAAAGGAGGTACTTGGCCTCCTCACTGATGATATCGTGTTGCTCCGCTCGAAAGCGACGGGCAATCCAGTCTACCAAATCCCCCTGCTCCTGCCGCCGGAAGGCAACCACCATACCATACTGCTTTAATGCAGCAGCCATTTTGGTGCGGGCATCCTGCTTATAATCCATCAAGTCATAGACAAATATTAGGCAGCAATATTCAGGCAGCTCGCCAAACAAAGCCATAAGGGCAGTACGCTGTTCCTCTCCGCCACCAAACAAGTCATAGTCGGTGACCACCACCATGGTTCTCTCGCTCATCATCGGCAGACAGTCCACTGTCTGGGACAAAAGCTGGGGAGTACATTCTTTACCTGGAATGGTATGGAGGTTAAACTCCTCAAGGCCTTCCGGGAGAAGGGCCTTTTTTACCTGATCCAGATAATATTCCCTCAGGTAAACCTCCTCACCATGAAAAACATATAACCGCCCCAAACTCCCAGCCTTAAGATCAGCCTTAAGTTGTTTCATTGCCGCATTGTCGTTCTTTTGCTTATACGCCACGGGTAGCCCTCCTTCTCACCATATAAGCCCGATAGCCCCTTCATTTAATGGCCGCATCTCCATCGGCGGACACGGCTACAGTTACATGCCCATGCTGATCGGTACGATAAACCTCAACACCCGCCCGATCCAGCCGTTCCAGCACTCTGGAATCTGGGTGTCCATAGCTGTTATAACCACTGGAGATAATGGCATATTCAGGTGCTACCGCCTCCAAAAATTCGGTTGAAGTGGAGCCGTTGGAGCCATGATGACCCACCATAAGCAGTTCAACATCGGGAACAGGAAAATATTTGACCAGCATGGCCTCCACCGCACTGTCGGCATCCCCGGTGATCAGTACATCAAAGTCCCCGGCAGAGCACAGGACAAAAATACCCTCTTCATTGGTCGTTCCACTCCCCAACGGGGGATAAAAGGTAAGCGTACATTCCCCAAGCCCGGCCTCCATGCTCTCGGTAACATACACCACCTTGGCCCCCTCAGCCAGCGCCCACTCCTCCAGCTGAGCCTGGCGACCATAATCGTCCTCCCGCTCTGGGAGCGCCACCAGCTCTATTTCCATACGGGCAAAGAGTTCCTCCGCTCCATTGAAGTGATCCCAATCCAGGTGGGTAAACACCAGCAGATCCAGCCGGGACACCCCCAGAGACTGAAAATGATCGGCAGCCACATCCCCCGCGCTGGTCCCTCCGTTGCCGCCGCAGTCCACCAAAACAGCCCTCCCTTCCGAATAAAAGGCGGTGGAAGAACCCTGCCCCACATCCAGAGCGGTCACCGTTAAAGTAGCAGCAGTAAAAGTCCGGCTTGTAAAGAAGATGGCGGCACACAGTAAAAGCACCGGGCAGCACAATGGGAGGATAATCCGCTTTTTCTCCCGCCGAAAAAGGAAGAGCAAGGCTAGGATCGCGTAAGTCCCTACCAGCCACAGACGATAATATACCCCATTCAGAGTGACAGCGGCAAATGCCAAGGAACCCAGGTTCCGAACCAGACACAGTGCATAACGGCACAGAATATCCACCGGAAGGGCCGGGATGAGGGCCACGGTGGGGACGAGTATAGCTACTAGACCTGTGAGTAGACCACCCAGGAAAATATATTTTCCCGCCCACAGGAGCAACAGATTTGCCAAGGGAGAAACGAGGGATGTCGAGCCAAACCACACCGCGATAAGCGGGGTAGTAAAAAGCATTGCCCCCAAAGTAACGGATAGATTGCTCCATAACCAATTCAGTAAACGGTTAAACAGCCTTCCCCTTCGGCCCGGAGCTTTGGAACAGGCGTGAACCTCCAACCAAGCATTTAATGGGCTAGAAACCAGCAGAATACCTGCCACCGAGGCGAAGGAAAGTTGTAAACCAACCCCGGCGGCAGCATAGGGGTTTTGCATTAAAAGAAGCAAGAGGGCTGAACATAGGGAAGTAAGCGGGTCATTCTCCCGCCCAGCCAGCGGAGCGATCAGAATCAGCGCACTCATAGCTGCTGCCCGTATAGCAGAGGGCGTACAACCCACCAAAAGCACAAATAATATTAATACGGGAATTGACACCGGAGCAATCCACCGCTTATGCCGGTGGAGCAAACGGGTCAGGCCCCACAGGAGCATAGACACATGCAGGCCGGAGACAACCAGAAGGTGGCTCAGACCCGTACGGTTAAAAGCGGTTGTAACACTGTTACTTAGCCCTGACTTATCCCCCAAGGTAACCGCCCGGAGAAAAGCAGCGGTCTCTACCGGGAAGGCCGCGTCAATCCCCCTCCCCAGAGTCCTGGCCCACACCCGTGGCAGAAGGTAGATTGGAATTTGCTCCGGACGCTCCCATCTCACCTCTCCATCCCCGGCATAAGCCAGAAGAAAGACCCCACGGGTACTAAAGTAGGTGCTTTCTTCTCCACTCAGCAGATCCGCCCGGTGGAAGTCTGCTGCGAAGGTAAGGATATCCCCAGGGTTCACCCCAGCGCACTCCGCCCCAGCATAAAGCCGGGCAGTCACATCTACTACACCCATCTCTACCCGGACATCTATCGATACCCCACGCTCCGTCTGTGTAGGATAGTCCAGAGCCAAAGCTTCCACCGTAATCGTCCTTCCCACCATCTCATGGGCAGGAGCTGCAAAAACCGCTGTCCAACCCCAGAACCACAGAAAACCCGCCGCAGTCCCTAAAGCCAGCAGTATCCCCCGTGTCCGGACGCTCCCCCTCATAAAAAGACACGGAAAAGCCCCAAAAGCACACACCGCACCCATCCACAATGCCGCCATGCCAGGCAGAAAATAGCAACATAGTAATGTTGCCAGCGCAAAGGGGACGGTGAAAGCAACCAGCTTACGCATGGGGCATTGGGTCATCTATGCGGCCCAGAATATAATCGGTGGTGGTCTTATAATAGTCGGCCAGCTTGATAACCGCCCATACAGGAATCTCACGCTCCCCACGCTCATACCTGCCATAAACTACCCGGCTCATATTTAAATAAGCTGCAATTTCTTTTTGACCTTTATCATGGTCAACCCGCAACTCACCAATTCTTCGGAAATACATATCCTATCACCAGTAAAAATACTACCAGTTGGTAGTTTTCCACCCTCAATAGGAAACTAAACGGTTTCTTTTTATCCCTTGCCCAAATACACCATCAAAGCAGCCACATCCGCTGGGCTTACTCCTGAAATACGGCTAGCCTGACCCAGATTCAATGGCTTAATCTGAGCCAATTTCTGACGTGCCTCCAGCCGCAGTCCCTGAATACCGGCATAATCCAGATCTTTGGACAGGATGTGACGCTCCAAGGCCCGCATTTCCTCCACCTGACGATTTTGCCGTTGAATGTAGCCAGCATATTTAACAGAAATTTCCACCTGTTCCGTCACTTCTTTCTTGAGCGAAGGCCGGCCCCTGTCAAAGGGAGCCAATCCCTCATAGCTTACGGCAGGACGGCGGAGCAGATCGGCCAACCTAGCTCCGTGGGGGACAGGAGCTTCTCCCAATCCGATCAGGTAAGCATCCAGTGCAGGGGAGGGAGGGGCACCGGTGTGCTCCAAGCGATCCATCTCCCCCTCCACAGCGGCGTATTTTTCCAAAACAGCCTCATGCCGCTGCCTGGACACCAGCCCAACCTGGTAACCGATGGCCGACAATCGATGGTCGGCGTTGTCCTGTCGGTGGATAAGGCGATATTCCGTGCGGGAGGTCATCATACGATAAGGCTCGTTGGTTCCCTTGGTCACCAGGTCGTCAATGAGTACTCCAATGTACCCCACCGCCCGATCCAGAATCATAGGCGGACGGCCCAGAATACTCAGGGCCGCATTAATCCCTGCCACTAATCCCTGAGCAGCTGCTTCCTCATAGCCGGAGGAACCATTAAACTGACCTGCCCCGTAAAGGCCAGGGATCTCCTTGCACTCCAGGGTAGGGAGCAACTGGGTAGGATCCAGACAGTCATACTCGATGGCGTAGGCAGGGCGGGTCATCTCTGCGTGTTCCAATCCGGGAATGGTATGCAGCATTTCCACCTGCACTTCCTCCGGAAGGGAGGAAGAGAATCCCTGAATATACAGTTCCTCGGTGTGCAGGCCCATGGGCTCTATAAACAGCTGATGGCGGGGCTTGTCCGAAAAACGTACCACCTTATCCTCAATGGAAGGACAGTACCTTGGTCCCACGCCTTCAATCACTCCGGAAAATAGGGGGGATCGATGTAGGTTTGCCCGAATAACAGCATGGGTAGTCTGGTTTGTGTAAGTAAGCCAACAAACCGCCTTGTTTTCCAATTCCCCCGTCGTCTCAAAAGAGAAGGGGACAGCCTGCTCATCCCCCGGCTGAAGTTCCATTTTAGAAAAATCTACGCTTCGGCGGTTCACCCGAGGGGGCGTACCTGTCTTGAAGCGGCGCATAACCAGGCCCAGGCGCTCCAGACACCGGGTCAGCGGAAGGGCAGCAGCCATTCCATCTGGCCCAGACTGCCGGACCACATCCCCCAGGATGGTGCGCCCTCCCAGATAAGTTCCTGAGGCCACCACTACCGCCTTCACCTCATAGGTAGCCCCTGTGATAGTACGCACGGCGGACACACGTCCTTGTTCGGTCAAGATCTCAGTGATCTCCGCCTGCTTTACCCACAGGTTTTCCTGGCACTCCAGAGTATGTTTCATTACCTCCTGGTAGCGGCGGCGGTCAGCCTGGGCCCGGAGGGACCAAACTGCCGGGCCCTTCCCTCGGTTAAGTAGCCGATACTGGATGCAGGCAGCATCGGCTGCCCGTCCCATCTCCCCTCCCAATGCGTCCACTTCCCGCACCAGCTGTCCCTTACCCGTACCTCCAATGGCTGGGTTGCATGGCATGTTTCCCACCGCGTCCAGATTAATGGTAAAACACACTGTCTTCAACCCCAGACGAGCAGTCGCCAGAGCCGCCTCAATACCCGCGTGGCCCGCACCGATGACGGCTACATCGAAAGCTCCCCCATTATAATTCATTTACTGCACTTCCTTAGCTTTCTATAATGTACCTTCTTAGCGCTCTGCCCGCTCAATCCAAGCCGAGCCCAGTACCACTTCTCCATGATAAAACACCGCAAGTTGCCCCGGCGTAGGGGCACGGACAGGAGTTTTTGCCCGTACTATCAATCCGTCCTCTCCCCAAGGTTCTACTAAGACAGACGTGGATGAACGGGAATGGCGAAAACGGGCCTCAGCCTCCAACGATCTATCCAAAGAGGGGATAGCAATCCAATTTGGGTCAATACAATATACCGTCGAGTAAAATAGATCTTCCCCGGTGGAAAGAACCACTTCATTTTCTTTTGGGCGAATATCCGTAACAAACAAGCGGCTTTCCGCAGAAACTCCAAGCCCTCTGCGTTGACCCAGAGTATAATGATGAACCCCTTTATGCCGCCCCAAAACCTTCCCTGCCTGGTCTACAAAGTTTCCAGGGGGCGCAGAGCAGCCCCGGGCTTCCAGCCAGGCGGCGTAATCATCATTGGGTACAAAGCATATCTCCATGCTGTCCGGCCTGTCGGCAGCGGATAGCCCCTCCTTCCGAGCCCGGCCCCGGGTAGCAATCTTCTCGTCCTCCCCCAAAAGAAATAGGACCCGTTCCAATATCTCCTGGGGCAACCGGGAGAGGAGGTAGGACTGGTCATTTCTGCTTTTCCCTCGAAGAAGAAGGGTACGACCATTCTCTCCAGGCACCGTACGGGCATAGTGACCGGTGGCCACCCACCTTGCGCCCACTCTGTCAGCAGCGGCTAAAAGGGCAGGAAATTTCACCGTTGGATTGCACACGGCGCAGGGTAGAGGGGTACGTCCCGCCAAGTAGGACCTGGCAAAGGGAGTACAGACATGGTGATCCAGTTGGGTGCGGACATCCAACACCTCCAGCGGGATATCCAATTCATCGGCCGCCCTCCGGGCTGCATCTACCCCATCCCCCAGACCTACATCCAGATAGACTCCGTATACCTGATACCCTTTCTCCGCCAGTCTGGCTGCAACCACAGCAGAGTCCACTCCGCCGGAGAGCCCAAGAACCACTTTATAATTATCCATTCATTCACCGGCCTTTCTCTACCGTATTCTCCTACTTTTGATATTCAAACTCCAAGTTATACAGACAGAGGGTATCCCCGTCCTGAATACCCATCTCCTCCAGCCGATCGTAGAGCCCAGACTCACGCAGCTTACGCTCAAACCAACTGCGCGATTCATAGCTTCCAAAGTTCACATTAGCCATAAGCTGCTGAAGCCATGGCCCGTCCACCATCCAGACTCCGTCCTCCAGACGATCGATCTCCACCGGGTCGGACACGTCCACCTCAGGCGGCTGCTCCACATAGGTCGGCTCGTAGACGACTATGGGAGGAAGATGAGCCAATTCAGCTGCCGCCCCTTGGATCAGCTCTCGCACCCCACTGTGAGCAGCTGCGGATATCTCATATAAATCATAGCCCTTTCCCTTCACATGGGCGCGGAAAGACTCTAAAAGCCCAGTATCTTCCAAAATATCCACCTTATTTGCCGCCACAATCATCTTTCGAGAGGCCAGTTGCGGTGAGTACTCCTTTAGTTCCTGGTTGATGGCTTCAAAATCAGCAACGGGATCCCTTCCTTCGCTGCCCGACACATCCACCACATGGATAAGCAAACGGCAGCGGTCAATATGCCGCAGAAAATCATGACCCAGACCTGCACCCTCGGCTGCACCCTCAATAATTCCCGGTATATCAGCCATGACGAAGGAAACTCCCTCTTCCACCCATACCACACCTAAATTTGGAAAAAGGGTGGTAAAGTGGTAATTGGCTATCTTTGGCTGAGCCCGACTTACTACACTGAGAAGAGTGGACTTTCCCACGTTGGGAAATCCCACCAGTCCCACATCAGCCAGCAACTTAAGCTCCAGATTGACCTCCCTCTCCTGACCAGGCAACCCAGCCTTTGCAAAAGAGGGAGCCTGACGTGTTGGGGTGGCAAAGTGCTGATTGCCCCACCCCCCTTTACCACCCCTGCAAAGGACAAAATCCGATCCATCGGACATATCACATATGATCTGTCCGGTAGCCACATCTTTGACCACAGTACCCCGGGGAACTTTGATAATCAAACTTTCTCCATCCCTACCTGAGCAACGTTTTCCCGTTCCATCCGCACCGTTACCCGCAGCGTACTTTCGCTTGTAGCGAAAATCCATCAAGGTAGACATGTGATCATCCACACGCAAAACCACGTTGCCTCCCCGCCCACCATCACCGCCATCTGGCCCGCCAGCGGCCACATATTTTTCCCGGTGGAAGGAGACACAACCATTTCCTCCCTTACCTGCCTTGACGATAATACGGGCAGTGTCAATAAATTGGTTGGCCATGGACGGCCACCTGCCTTTCTTTCAGGGGCTCGGCGTAAGCCGAGCCATGCTTGTGCCTGCAAATAAGACCCAAAAGGACACGATAAAACTCCTTCGGGAGAAAACAAACGCCACGAACAGTATCCCCTGTCCGTGGCGTTTTAGCAGCTTTGAATTACTGCGTGGTCTCGGTAACGATAGACACCTTCTTACGGTCCTTCCCCATGCGCTCAAACTTCACGCGACCATCGGCTGTTGCAAACAGCGTATCGTCACTGCCTTTTCCCACATTGACACCAGGGTGGATATGGGTACCCCGCTGACGCACCAAGATATTACCCGCCAGAACAAACTGACCATCGCCTCGTTTCACACCCAGGCGCTTTGCTTGGGAATCACGGCCATTCTTAGTTGAGCCGCCGCCCTTTTTATGAGCGAAGAACTGAATACCGATCTTCAGCATATTAATCTTCCTTTCTAAAGACTCTTTCCAAATCGTCTTTCTCGTAGACAATGAGATTTTGGGGATGTTCCTCCCCCAACTCCTGCAAATAGACCATAAGAGCCGCCAAAATGGTTTGACAGGTTCCCTCATTAGCCTCACCCAGACTACCAGGAAGTTTGAGAGAGATAGATGCTTCCTGCTCCTTCACCTTTACGGCGGCCCCCAAGCCCAACACATCGTTGAAGGCGCACTCGGTCAAGCGGAGAGCGGAGGTGATCGCAGCACAGACAATATCCGCACCCTCCTGGTCATAACCGCTATGACCGGATACAGTAAACCCGGTGAGCCGGCCTCCTTCACTACGGAAAGTAACGGTCGTCATTCTCAGGCGTTAATCTTGATGATCTCCACCTTGGTATAGGGCTGACGGTGACCCTGACGGCGGCGGTAGTTTTTCTTTGGCTTATACTTAAATACCAAAACCTTCTTACCCTTGCCGTTTTTAACCACGTTGGCCTCTACGCTGGTACCCTCTACCACAGGGGTTCCAAATGTAGCCCTATCCCCGTCCAGAACGGCCAAGACTTGATTAAAAGTGATCTTGTCACCGGCCTGACTGTCCAGCTTCTCAATATAAATTACATCACCTTCGGCCACCTTGTACTGCTTGCCACCGGTTACAATAATTGCATGCATTTTTTTCAACTCCTTCATTACGGGCTCGCTCTTGCAGGCGTGCGTGAATACACTTAGAAGCCTACTCGAAGCGGCTTTGGTAGTATATCACGGAAAATTAGCCCTGTCAATCATTTTCGAACTGGATAAAGACAAAATTCCCCTGCCTGGGGTAGGGGCAAAAGCTGTTATTTCATTTCCCGGATGAGGGCAAAGGGGGTAAGCTGCGTACCGTTTCCACAGGGATTATCTGCGATCATCCCCATCAGGTCGGCCTCAGTCTCCTCAATGGCAGCGCATTTACCGAGCAACTCCTGAGCCAGGTCATTGGCATCCACAATCATCATTTTGATACCAGTTTTCTCATATACTTCCTCGCAAACCCCGGTGGAGTCCTCCGGAATACGAATACCAAATTCCCCATACACATCAAAGCAGTGATCATAAAAGCCATCCAGCCCTGACACCTCTTGGCCAACCATTTCGTAAAAGACCCCACGCCTGCCCATCAACTTTGCAAAGCCGGCACACAGGGCCGCCCAAATGACATAAAGAGCCCCACGCTGGTTAACTGCAAACTGCATCTTCCAAGGGGAGTCGACCCCGATCCCTGCGGAGGAATGGGATGCAAATTTAGACAGAAATTTTGCCAACCAGGACAACTTCATGTCTTTTTTATACACCACCCGCTTCTGGCACAAGGATATAATCTTCTCGCTGGAGGATAGAATATCCCCCTCCTGATAAATAGGCTTAATATACTTTTGGATCAGTTCCAGGTAACTTTCCCCCACTTGGATAAAGTGGGTGGACACAGCGTGGCGGGCAAAAGTACGATCCCCCACCTTAATTTCTATCTGTTTTCCCTCATTGGCGACGAATTGATTCAATTCCATAGTTTCAATTGTTCCTTTTCCCGGTTTTTTCTTGATCCAAAAAATTATACCCAAGTTAACAGGGAAAATCAACCATATACCAAAGAAATAACCATCTCTTCTCTCTATTTGTCTGTTTTATTCTCCCTTAAGCTCTTTTCCTCACTCTAATATCGGCGTACTACGGCAATCACCCTACCTAAAATGGCACAGCCCTCTCCATCTATAGGTTCATAATTATCATTCTCAGGCATCAACCACACATGTCCGTTTCGCATCCAGTAGGTCTTCACCGTGGCCTCATCATCAAAAAGAGCCACCACAATATCTCCGTTGTTCACACTCTGCTGCTGACGTACCACCACCAGGTCACCAGGAAAAATACCAGCATTTAGCATAGATTCTCCCCGCACCTTCAGAGCGAAATGCTCACCTTTGCTACCCCCCGTGTCAAAGGTGAGATAATCTTCAATATATTCCTCCGCCAAGATAGGGGAGCCAGCAGCAACGTTTCCTACAATGGGTACTTGATTCTTATGGCTATGGGTAGCAGATTGACTATTGACCGAAATGGCCCTGGTTTTACCCTCAGCCTGAGAAATCAGTCCTGCCGAGCGTAACCCCTTCAAATGAAAGTGAACCGTGGAAGGGGATTTTAGTTTTACTGCATTGGCAATCTCCCGTACAGAAGGTGGATATCCATGCTCATAAAAAAAATCAAGGATATATTCATAGATCTGCTGCTGCTTTGGGGTGAGCTGACTCATGCAGGATCCTCCTCCCACGACAAAGGGATAATATACAAAATTATTTTTGTTATTTTATCACAGCCATAAAAGTTTGTCAAACATGTGTTCTAAATTTTAAGCTTTTTGTGATTGGAAAGATTTTCTTGACATTTTATTTTTATCAAATTAAAATACAGAGCACGCTAATAATTAGCATTTAAATTATTAAATAAGAAGAGGGTGGATATTATGCTTAACAGCACCGGAATGGTGTTCCATGCCTTGTTCCGGGCCCACCATAGCTCAGCTTTGTCTAAACTGTCCAGCCATGGGTTGGGAGATATTGGATCTCCTCGCCTGCTACTAGAGTTACGCCGCTGCCGTGAAGAAGGGATTTCCCCCTCCCAGCGGGAACTTGCCGATATTCTCCATGTGACACCGGCTACCATTGCCACATCCTTAAAATCCCTGGAGCGCAACGGCTACGTCTTGCGGCATACCGATCCTGTTGACTCCCGCCGCAACCTGATTTCCATTACTGGAAAGGGGCTGGATGCCTTG
>JAZQMD010000109.1:0-1670 GCA_045543215.1 Oscillospiraceae bacterium | reverse complement strand
GCCCCCCGTCCCGCGCTCACGCGCGAGAGAGTGAGTTACCATGCTTCACATCGTTTTCATCTGGGCTGTCCTGCTTTACCTTAACACCACCCTGCTCCCCACCTCGGTCATGGTGGCGGCTAGCATTCTCTACGGATGCTGGGCGGTCGCTGGGCTGGTTGCTGGTATTGCCAAGTCTAGCATCACGCTCGTACATGTGGATGCCAACACCACCAGCTCTAGCGAGTGCTGGTTCCCGTTCGCTGCTCACATCCTCACCCTCGTGTACGCATTTTCGGTTGGCTGGCATGTCCCCGTTCTCCTGGTCATCCTTGTGTCGCTCCTGATTCTTGCCACCCTGATTGCCATCGTGGCGCTTACCATCTCTGAATGCCTGAAGAACTAACACCCCGCCCCCGCCTCGCGCGGGGGCTTTTTTATGCGGCCGGATTCTATGATTGTAAAACGCAACTTTTCAATATTAATAATGAAACCTTTAGCTATTAATAATGAAAAGGTTGAATATCAATTTTACACTCGTAAAATCTGGACCCCCTACGAGAGTTAACCTTGGTTAACTTTTTCCACCCCCCGCCAAAGTTAGACACGGTTAACTTCTCGGAGGGGTCCTAAAAGTTAACCTTAGTTAACTTTGTGCGGGGGTGCCCCGCACTAACCTACTAGGAAAGTGGGTTTTAAAAACCCCCGATCCCCCGCCCACCCTCCCTAATTATACCGCCCCCGGCGGGTCCGGTCAAGACCGTTCACCGACTACCCACAAAAAATTTCTTTGTGAAAATCGTGCGAAGATATTGACCACCCCCCGCGCAATCTGATATTATTACCTTGTCGCGCGGGAGACACGCCCCCGCGGACGCCGACCCCCCGCCACGCGCGGGAGAAAGAGGTGCCCCATGGCTACCCGTCCCGTCTTCATCCTCACCCAGGCCGAGGCTCTCGCTGTCGCGGCCGACGTGCTCGCCGCCGTCTCCGCTGGTGACGCCCCCGCCACCGACCCCCGCGAGGCTGGCCTCGCCCTTAACGTCATCCGCCACATGGCCGCGCAGAAGTCCAAGCCGTCCAAGAAGTCCGACGCCCCCTCCAAGAACACCCTCCAGAACATGGGGCACGCCCGCGCTGTCTCCCGTCTCATTTGGGACATGGCCGACGTGACCGTGACCAACGAGGATGGCACTGTGACCGAGTGCCCCGCCCAGGTCAACAGCAAGACTCTTGTGGGCATGTACGGCGCCCAGGAGGTCAACAGCACCCAGAAGATGAGTGCGATTCTCAAGCACGCAATTGAAGCCGAGTGGGTCTCCCGTGTGGAGGTCAAGGGCAAGGTTTTCTGGCAGCGCGGCGAGGTTGACCCCCGCTAGCCAATGAATAAAAACACCCCGCCTGTGAATATCCAGGCGGGGTGTTTTTTTATACATTTTGAATATCAAAACAAATAACACTTTTTTAACTAACGGCCGGATTACCTACAAACCTACTAGGTTAGTGGGGATCCTCGGGATCCCTCCGATTTTACAAATGTAAAATCGGGCCCCTTTTAAAAGTTAACCTAAGTTAACTCGTGCGGCCCCCCGCAAAAGTTAGCTATGGTTAACTCTCTCGGGGGGCCCCAAAAGTTAGCTATGGTTAACTCTTAGATGGGGCCAAATTCTACGTGCGTAGAATTTTTGACC
>JAZQMD010000108.1:0-9696 GCA_045543215.1 Oscillospiraceae bacterium | reverse complement strand
GCCTCCAGTTAATTTATATCATATTTTTCAACGCAGTCGGGTCAGTAAATACCAGCTCAAACTGTTCAGCTGTCATAGTTTCATGCTCCAGCAAAAATTCAGCGGTTAGGCTCAACTTCTCTTTCTGTGCAGACAAAATTTCCTCACATTTTTTGTAGGCTCCAGCAATAATGGCGTGGATCTCCTGATCGATAGCCCCAGCCACATTCTCAGAATAGCTGCGGGTCTGGGCCATAGTCCGGCCGATGAATACCTCATCGTTGCCCGTGTCAAAAACCACAGTGCCCAGCTTCTCACTCATACCGTACTTGGTAACCATGGCCCGGGCGATGGCAGTCGCCCGCTCCAGATCGTTTGAAGCTCCGGTAGAGATATCACCCAACATTAACTGCTCGGCCACCCGTCCACCCAAGCACACGGCAATGGACTCCTCCAGCTCCCGCTTAGAGCGGTAGGTCTTATCCTCCTCTGGCAGGGAGATCGTCATCCCCCCCGCCATCCCTCTTGGAATGATTGTAATCTGATGAACCGGATCTGGTGTCTCCAACGCATGGATGACTACCGCATGGCCCGCCTCATGATAAGCCGTGAGCTTCTTAGCATGCTCAGTGACCACCCGGCTGCGCTTTTCCGGCCCGGCGATTACCTTCAACATAGACTCATGAAGGTCTTCCATAGTAAGAAAACGGCGGCTGTTTCTGGCCGCCAGCAAAGCAGCCTCATTCATCAGGTTCTCCAGATCAGCCCCTACAAAACCTCCGGTCGCTTTGGCCACAGTACGTAGATCCACATCCTCTGCCAGCGGCTTGCTCCGGGCATGGACCTTCAAAATCTCTTCCCGTCCCTTAATATCCGGCCGACCTACATAAATCTGCCGGTCAAATCGGCCTGGACGCAGCAAGGCTGGGTCCAGGATATCCTGACGATTGGTAGCCGCAAGGACGATAACCCCCTCATTGGCAGCAAAGCCGTCCATCTCAACCAAAAGCTGGTTGAGGGTCTGTTCCCGCTCGTCGTGTCCTCCACCCAGGCCGGCCCCCCTCTGACGTCCCACCGCATCAATCTCATCGATAAACACAATGGCCGGAGCCTCTCGCTTGGCCTGCGCGAACAGGTCACGCACCCGGGATGCTCCCACACCTACGTAAAGTTCCACAAAATCGGAGCCGGAGATAGATAAAAACTGAACCCCGGCCTCCCCAGCCACCGCTTTAGCCAGTAGGGTTTTGCCGGTTCCCGGCGGCCCCACCAAGAGCACTCCCTTGGGCACCCGGGCACCCAGCTCCGTAAATACGGAAGGATTTTTCAGGAACTCTACAATCTCCTGAAGCTCCTCCTTTTCCTCATCCGCCCCAGCAACGTCTGAAAAAGTAACTCGCTTACCACCGGCATCCTCCAAACCGCGGGTACGAGCCCTGCCAAATCGGTTTGCTCCTTTATCCGCTCCTCCTGCCGACTGCCGGGCCATCATCACAAACCACACGATAGCCAGAATCACCAGACCACCGATGCTTACGGCAATATTGCTCCACCAGGGTGCCTTGGATTGGGGGCTCACATCGTAATCCACCAAAATCCCAGACCGGGCTTGACGGGAGATAAGCTCCCCCAGGTCAGAGAAAAACAGCTGCCGATCCAGTTTGGAATAGGTCACCTTATCTGTACCGTTGTGCTCCTCCCGAAGCTGGAGAAGCAGTCGATCATTTCCGTCCAACTCAAACGTAGCCACTTGCTCGTCCCAAAATAGGCCGCATACATCGGCATAGGTAACCTGAACCCCACCTCCAATATTAGTCAGGGTGCCTACCGTCCATAAGAGCAAAAGCAAAATTAGGACATAAAACATCAAGTTGCGGGGATTTATTTCCTTCAATTAGGTCACGCTCCGTTCATACTCCACCATAGATACAGGGCTTCAAGATACCGATATAGGGTAGGTTTCGGTATCGCTCGTCATAGTCCAGACCATATCCAACCACGAAGGCGTCCGGAATGGAAAAGCCACAGTAATCCGCCGTGATTGGCTTCATACGTCGCTCTGGCTTGTCCAAAAGGGTACAAACCTTGATAGAGGCCGGATTGCGCGCCTTAAGTATCTGGATCAGATAGTCCAGGGTATTCCCGCTGTCTAAAATATCCTCCACCACGATCAGATCTTTGCCCTCCACATCACCGGATAGGTCCTTGGTGATCTGCACCTGGCCTGAACTTTTGGTTCCACTGCCATAAGAGGACACGCACATAAAGTCCACCTCTACCAACAAATCAATCGCGCGGCTCAGATCGGCCATAAAGATATAAGATCCGCGCAGTACGCTGGCCAGCACCGGATTGCTTCCGGCATAATCCCTGCTAATCTGTTTCCCCAGTTCCTTAACCCGCGCCTTGATCTGATCCTCAGTAAACAGGATCTCCTGCACATCAGGGTTCATACATTCCCTCTCCTTCTCTATCTCCAATACGTTCCATAATAATATGGAAGGCATTTTCCCCCGCCTTGGCCAGCAAGGCTTCCTGCCCTCCCAGACCGCCCACGGCGACCACTTCAAGCCCGTCCCATACCACGGGGAGTATTTCTCGTTCCAGCCTGGGCACCTTTTCATCAATCAGCCACTTTTTCACCGCCTTGGAGGGACGCCCTATCGGACGGATCACATCCCCCTCCCGACGGGGACGGATCACCAAGGGCCCTGCCAGCCTTTCCCGGGCCACCCAAAACTCCTTCTGGGTATGTTCTGCCCTCTGAGGGCAAACTTCAGTGGTACAGGCTACTGTCCACCTCCCCCACACTACAATTCCATCCGGGGCTACCTCCTGTTCCACCATAGGGCCATTTTCCTCCTGCCAAGGGGTAAAAAGTACATCCCCATACACCCGACGCACCATAACCTGGGGCAAATGGAGCATGGCGGAGGGATCCTTTCCCCGGATAACCCCTGCCACAGCATTTAGATGGACGGCTGATATATTTCTCCCTCCACAGCGGGTGATGAGCTGCTGGATGGCCCGCAAGGCCACCGGATCAGGAATCAGATCAAAGGCCTTAATTGGGATCACCCAGCCGTCTTCGGCCTGATGCGCCTCATTTGCCAGCCGGGTTCCCTGGGCTTTTAGCACATCATTGTCCCGGCGAAGCCGGGCAGCGGCCGCAGACATATGCTCCACCGCCTTGGAATTAATTTGCTTCATCAGAGGAATCACCTGCCGGCGCAGGAAATTGCGGGTATATACCTCATCACAGTTGCTCCCATCCTCCACATGGGGCACATTGTGCTCCACCAGCCAGGCCTCCACCTCCTTCCGGGTGGTGGTGAGCATAGGTCGCACAATATTTCCCCTGCGTGGCGGGATACCACTCAATCCCTCTAATCCACTTCCTCTCACCAGGTTCATCAGCATAGTCTCGGCATTGTCATCGGCGGTATGGGCAGTTGCAATTACATCAGCCCCCAGCTCCTCTGCCGTCCTGCACAGGAATTCGTAGCGCATAGCACGGGCCGTCTCCTCCACTCCCCGGCCCTCCATCTCTGCCTGAGCAGCCACGTCTCCGCTCCCCAGCACACAAGTTACCCCTTGCCCAACACACCATTCTTGAACAAACTGGGCATCCCGGCGGGACTCCTCCCCACGCAGACAGTGGTCAAAATGGGCTACCGCCACCTGACAGCCGGTGTAGGCCTGATGCTCCAAAAGGTTTGACAGCAGGTACATGGAGTCCGCTCCCCCGGACACGGCGCACAAGACCAATCCGCCACGGGGAAACATACCATATTCTGCGGCAAAATCAAATATGGGCATGAGAGTCTCCTTTAATCTAACAATGTCAATACTCTTCCGGCTGGAAGGCAAGGTTACGGAAGGTAGTAAACTCCGGTCTCCACTCCAAATAGACGGTCCCCGTCTCCCCATGTCGGTTTTTGGCCACAATACACTCGGCAACATTCTGGTTTTCACTGTCCTCATCGTAATATCCCTCCCGGTAGAGGAACATGACGATATCAGCATCCTGCTCGATTGCACCCGACTCCCGCAGATCAGAGAGCATGGGCCTTCGCTGGCTGCCAGAGCGATTTTCGTTGGCCCTGGAAAGCTGAGACAGGCAAATAATGGGCACCTTAAGCTCCTTAGCCATAATCTTCAATGATCGGGAGATATCGGATACGATCTGCTGGCGGTTATCTCCTCTACCTCCACTCGCCTTGCCTGCGGAGGTCATTAGCTGAAGGTAGTCGATGACCACCAGTCCCAGGTCGCGGATACGGCGGCATTTGGCGTTCATATCGGCCACTGAAAGTGTTGGGTCGTCGTCGATATAAATACGAGACTGGCTCAGAGCAGCCACAGCAGCTGCCACCCGGCCCCAGTCATCCGCCCCGTCCAGTCGTCCGGTAAGCAGCTTCTTATTATCAATAAAGCACTCTCCTGAGATCAGACGCATACCCAACTGCTCCCGCCCCATTTCTAAGGAGAAGATCGCTACACTCTTCCCGCTGTGCTTTCCTGCTTCCAAGGCAATGTTTAAAGCAAGGGATGTCTTCCCCATAGCAGGCCGGGCGGCCAGAATAATCAGATCAGACTCGTTCAGCCCGGAAATCCGCCGATCAAGATCAATCAGACCGGTGGACAGGCCGGGGAACTCCCGCTGGCTGGACTGTCGCTTTTTTAGTTCCTCCCATACGGTACCCAGTACTGCAGCAATGTGTTCCATCCCCTGGGCCGAGCGGCCTTGACGTATGGAATAGATGCGCTGCTCGGCAATTTCTAAGATTTGCCCGGCACTACCGCTCTCCTCCCGCACCAGTTCGGACAGTTCTACGGCTGTCTCTCCGATACGGCGCAGCAAAGCCTTGTCCCGGACGATATCAGCATATTGCAAAACGTTCGCCGCCGTAGGTGTGATCTCCATCAACTGGCGCAGATAAGCCACGGTGGAGTGCTCATCGTACACCCCCGCCCGCTTCATCTCTTCCACCACCGTCACCGGGTCGATGGTCTGGAAACGATTAAACATGGTGCAGTAAACCTCAAATATCTCCCGGTTCTGACGCAAGTAGAAGTCATCGGGAGAAAGCCGCTCCACCACGTCACCGGCGCACCGCTCGTCAATTAATACCGAACCCAGCACCGCCTGCTCGGCCTCCACAGAGTGGGGGAAGGCCAGACTATTCAGTTCGTCCATATTCCTCCCCTTCACTGACACAAAGTCCGTCTTATTACTTTTCCTCCGTCACTACCACATAAATAGTCCCTGTCACCTCATGCCCCAGCTTACACTTGAGCTGAAATGTCCCAAAGGTTTTAATTGGCTCCTCCTGAACAATCTTACTTTTGTTAACATCGATACCAAATTGGCCCTTAAGACCGTCGGCAATCTCCTTGGAGGTGACTGCCCCAAAAAGCCGTCCTCCCGCCCCCGCCTTGGCCGACAGCTTAACCACACACTCCTTGAGTCTCTCGGCTACGGCTTCTGCCTCCGCCTTTTCAGCGGCCTCCCTGGCCTTCTTAGCCTTCTCCTGAAGCTTCATGGTGTTTACATTGTCGGCATTTGCCGCCACAGCCAGCTTCCTGGGCAACAAAAAGTTGCGGGCGTACCCATCAGATACCTCTATCAACTGTCCCTTCTTACCCTGACCCTTTACGTCCTGTTGTAAAATAACTTTCATGATGGAATTCCTCCTAATCTTTATCTTTATTTGAGGGATTCTGCCTCCAGGTCTAGCCGACTTATAGCGCACTAATGGCAGCAGAGGCCCCACACTACACAGGGCTACCCTGCCGCCTCATCGGCAAAGTAGCTGTCAATGGCCGCCGTCAATTCTTCCAGCGCCTGCCTCACCGTTTTGCCCGAAATCTGCGCCCCAGCAGCGGCTGCATTTCCTCCACCGCCTAAAATCTCCAGAATGACCTGGACGTTTGTTTTCCCGGCACTACGGGCAGAGATCACCACCCGATCCTCGTCTGGACACAGGACAAAGGATGCATCAATACCTGCGATGTTGAGCAACTCATCGGCAGCCTGGGCAGCAGTCACCCGCTCCACCGGGTATTCCACCGGCGCGATAGCAATGGAGCCGTGGTGCATACGGGCAGTCTGGATAATACCGTACTTAGACAAAGTATCCTCAAGATTATTTTGGAAAAACCGCTTAACCATCCCGGTGTCTGCCCCAGAGCGGCGCAGGAAAGCTGCCGCCTCAAACGTACGCCCACCGGTTCGGCTAGTAAAATTCTTAGTGTCCAGCATTAAGCCTGCCATAAGGGCCTCCGCCTCTGCCTTGAGCAAATCAGAGGGATCCATAATATACCCGATCAGCTCGGTAACCAGCTCACAGGCGGAGGAGGCATATGGCTCATGGAAGTTGAGCGCTGCCCCTTCTATATAAGTGGCCGCCCGGCGGTGGTGGTCGATAACCGCCACCTTATTGCAAGACTCCAGCAGGGCCTCGGACTGTACCTGCTCTGGGCGGTTGGTGTCCACCACCACCAGCAAAGAGTTGGAGTCAGCCCGGATCAGCCCTTCCTGCTCAGAAAGAAATGTCCCGGTATACTGGGGCAATTCCTGAAGGCGCTTAATCATATCACTTGCAGGATTGCGCCCCCCCTCCAGGATAATATAGGCCTTCACCCCTCGCTTTCGGGCGATGGCACATACCCCGGCAGCCGCCCCCATAGCGTCCATATCAGGAAACTTATGGCCCATAACCATTACGCAGGAGGCATCTGCCACCAGTTCTGCCAGCGCATTGGCCATGACTCGGCTTTTCACTTTTGTCCGCTTTTCCATCTCTTTACTTCGTCCACCGTAAAATTCAAAAGTAAAACGGTTTTTTATCACCGCCTGATCTCCACCACGAGATAGTGCCATCTCCAGTGAGAGAGCTGCATTTTGATAGAGTTGACTATAGCTCTCTCCGTCCACACCCACACCGATCGATAGGGTGATAGGCATACCACTGGGGCTGAGAATGGCATGAATCTTATCTAGTATGGAAAATTTTTCCGTTATATAGTGTTGCAGATATTTTTCTTCAAATACAAACAGATAACGATCTCGGTCCAGCCTGCAGTATAGCCCGTCCGCCCCCTCAGTCCATACCTTCAATTCCTTATTGATTTCACTAAGGATTCGGGCTCGGTCAGTCTCGTCAATCCCCTTAAGGGTATCTTCATAGTTGTCCAAAAGCAACAGGGCCACCACAGGACGGGTATCCTGATGGATAGCCTTGATCTCAGACAGCTCGGTCACGTCCATCCAATAGGTTATAGCCAAAAAGCTGCCGTTTTCTCCTTGATCTTCAATGCGGGCCAAATTGCCATAGACCCGGTAACGGCGGGAACCCAGCTCCACTTCCTGGGGACATTCATTTTTCCCTTCCATGAGCCAACGGGTGTCAAACCCCGGCAATGCAGAAGAAAGTTTGGTATCAAACACGTGTTCTTTCGCTCCACTGATGGTCAAGAACCGCTCATTGCTCCACACGACATCGCCTGTATCCGGCTGGAACATAACCACAGGCATGGGGCAGTTGAGCATAGTATCCTTGGCGGCCAAATCCACATTCCCGGCCAGCCGCTCCAGATATCTTTCAGCCTCCCGGCGGCGACGTGCGCTGGATCTCCGAAAAGACAGGAAAAGTACCAGCACCACCAATACTTCCACCAGTGCCAAATAATAATCCCCCATTAGGGCCGATGCCAGGCTAAACAGGGTCAGCCATAAAAAATACATCCCAGATCTGGGAGATAGTAGGTTAGTCAATCTTTGATTCATATGCTCACCTCTCCTTCGCCGGAGCATTACGGCCCTCGGCTTACTTGCAAATGGATGGATCATTATATCAAATACTTCCCTTATTCGCAAGTGTTTCCACCAAAAAGAACAGGATGACCATAAGCTTGTTCTTTTATACAAGAAGGGAGGTAGGGCAATCCTCACCTCCTCCTTACCAACTATCCTCTTTCTCTTCCCCATTATTTCAGCAGTCCGCTCTTACCAATCGCCTCCACTGCAGCGGATATCTCCTCCGGCGTACGCACCAGAGCCAAGCGCACAAAGCCCTCCCCTGAGGGTCCGAAAGCATCCCCCGGGGTAACCAGCACACCCGCCCGATCCAACAGCTGCTCCACAAACCCCTGGGAAGAGGGAAACTGTTCCGGTATCCTTGCCCACACGAACATGGTAGCAGGGCAGCGAGGTACATCCCAACCGATGGCGGTTAAGCCATCGCACAGCAAGTTGCGCCGCTCCTCATAAGCCCTGCGGGTAACCTCCACACACCCTTGATCCCCGGTAATGGCAGCAATGGCAGCTCGCTGAATCGGTAGAAACATGCCGTAATCTAAATTAGACTTTAATTTAGCCAGCATATCCACCAGGTCTGGATTGCCCAGGCAGAAGCCTGCCCGCGCCCCAGCCATGGCATAAGTTTTTGACAGGGAGTTAAACTCCACACCTACCTGGTCCGCCCCCTCAAAGGCCAGAAAGCTACCACAGGAGGCTCCATCGTATACCAACTCGCTGTACGCGTTATCGTGAAGTACCCAAACATCATGCTCCCTGGCGAAAGCCACCAAGTCCCGATAGAAGGAATCAGGGGCCATAGCTGCAGTCGGGTTATTGGGATAGGAGACTACCATAAGCTTGGCCCTTTTCGCTGTCTCCGTCGGGATGTCACGCAGATCAATAATAAATCCATTTTCTACCCGCTGGGGCATGTAGTAGAGTTCCGCCCCCGCCAGCTTAGGGCCATTTGCAAACACTGGATAGTATGGATCAGGAATCAGCACCACATCCCCCTCATCAACCACAGTAAGCGCCAGATGGCTCAATCCCTCCTGAGAGCCCAGCAGGGAGGTAACCTGTGTCTCTGGGTCCAACGCCACCCCATAACGCCGCAGATACCACGCTGCCGCCGCCTGACGCAACTCCGGCAGGTCCTGGATGGCATAAATGTAGTTACCCTGCTCCAGCGCCCCATCGGACAAAGCCTGCATGATATGGGGCTGGGGTGGAATGTTGGGGGCCCCAATGCTCATATCAATAACCCGCTCTCCCCGAGCCAGCTTTTCCTTCTTCCAGTCAGCCAATTTAGAGAAAATTCCCTCCTCGAAGCATTCCATCCGCTTAGCAAATTCCATGGTCACTCCCTCCATTTTTCCATCTATCATAAAAAGATTTTTTATAGTATAGCTTTCCCTTTTTGCAATTATCGTCGGCGCTCCAGCCTTCCGCCGCATCGGCAGCGGTAGCGCTCCGGGCACTCCACTACCATTGAGCGACGGCTACGGCCAATCTGCGCCCCGCATTGAACGCACACCAGCAAATAACGGGCAAGATCATCGGCAGACAGCCCCAATCTTTCCGGGTCGTCCGTTCGAGAAATATTATAGCCGTAGATCTGGTTCATCTGCGCGGCATATCCCTTCCATCTCGGGCCGTGATTGTCACATCCCGGACAGGTATGAAGAATTTCATGGGCCAAAACCTGCATCACCGCCCACTCCTCTCCCGCCAGCAATCGATTGGACAACTCGATAATATAAAAATTCCCTTTGCGCAGACAGCAGCCCAACCGTCCGGAGGCCCGGCAGTTGATCCGAACCTGTGACTGGATCGTCTGAGACACCGGGATATCCACCGCCCTGGCCTGCGCAATGACCTTATCCAACAGCCTATCAAGTCGGATCGTAGCCATG
>JAZQMD010000107.1:0-3124 GCA_045543215.1 Oscillospiraceae bacterium | reverse complement strand
AGCCTTTTTGGAATTTGCTGGTACGGTAACCGCTCTGGTGGTTACCGTACCTCTGGTGCAGGCGGTGCTGGACACTATCTCCGGATTGATTTAAAAGGCGCGTGTTCACATTAGGAGGAAGGAAATGCTCAAACGAATGATTATGACCGCCTTGCTTCTCATGACTTTGACGGGATACTGCTTGGCAGCGGACACCCAGGAGATTATAAAAGCCCAGAGTCAGGCTTTGGAGCTGGACGAGTTGGAGGAAGCGGCGCGGCCTTATCTCGGGGATGTGACCTTGGAGGGAGTAGACCTGAACGGGGGAATTCAATCGATTTTGGAGGAGGGTAGCGGCCAGTTGGAGGGGGTTTTGCGCAAGGCTCTGCGCAGCGGTATGCTATTGCTGACCATTGTACTGCTTACTGGGGTAGCGGCCAGCCTGATGGAGGGAGCGAAGGATAAGGGATTGCCAGCAGTACCTTTGGCGGGGGCACTGGCGGTTACGGCGGTAGCAGTATCCGATGTAGAGTCTTTACTCGGGCTTGGGCAAAGCACACTGGATGGTATGACCCAGTTTTCAAACCTACTTTTTCCGGCGGTGACGGCCCTTACCGCCGCCACGGGAGCAATTACCGGGGCGGCCGCCAGACAGATGGCGGTAGTACTTTTCTCTGACCTGTTGATGAATTTGATGAGTGGGTTGTTGGTTCCCCTGGTATATGCATATTTAGCAGCCAGTATCGCCCACGCTGCTTTGGGAAATGACGGGCTTAAGCGGGTGGCGTCTTTACTCAAATGGGCAGTAACGCTTATCCTGACGGTAGTGCTCATGGCCTTCGTCGGTTATCTAACGGTCAGCGGAGTGATCGCCGGACATACGGATGCGGCCACGATTAAGGCCACAAAATTTGCCCTGTCCAGCACGATCCCCGTAGTGGGCGGGATACTGTCCGATGCGGCGGAAACTGTGTTGGCCAGCGCAGGAATCTTGAGGGGGACAGTTGGACTGTATGGCATGATGGCGGTGTTAGCGATGTGCCTGGTTCCATTTTTGCAGCTAGGGGCTCACTATTTGGCTTATAAGTTGACGGCTGCTCTGTCTGCCACAGTTGCGGACGGACGTACTGCCGGGCTGATCGACAGTATAGGGTCGGCCTTTGGATTGATTTTGGGAATGACGGGAGCGGGAACACTCATGCTGTTGGTATCACTGGTATCTTCTCTGTCGGTGATGAACCTATGATGGATATGCTAAGACAATGGATTTTTGGGGTCACCTGTGCATCCGTGATTCTGGCAGCCGCCCGGTGTCTGATGCCGGCGGGGGGAGTCCGTCGGGCAGGGAGTCTGGCAGGTGGTCTTCTTATTCTTTTGGCGGTGGCAGCGCCTTTGCTTCGGCTGGATGTAAACGTGCTATCCTTGGCTATGGCAGAGTACCGGATGGCTGAGCAGGAGGGAGCCCGGATGCTGGAACTGGAAAATAAACAGCTCATAAAACGAATCATAGCCGAGCAGACCTGCGCATATATTTCGGACAAGGCAAAGGAGCTGGGGGCGCAATGTGCTGTGGAGGTAATATACGAATACAGCGAAGAAGGCGTGGCCTATCCTGTGGCCGTGACCGTCCGAGGGGAGCTGACCCAGCAACAGCAGGTCCAATTGGCAAAGTTTATCGAGGTAGAGCTGGCAGTACCAATGGAGAACCAGACCTATGAAGAGGTGATTGACAAATGAAACAGGAACGAAAGGGAGAGGATCTACTACAAAAGCTGATTTTTTTGTTTAAAAAATATAAGCTGGCCCTGTTGGTACTAGGTGTTGGCTTAGTTTTTCTGCTTTGGCCCCAGGCAGGCACAGGAAGGGTGGTGGAATCGGCCGGAGGGGGAGGGGGCGAAATTCAATTCGACCTGAAAGCGCTGGAGAACCGGATGGAACAGGTCCTGGCAAAGATTGAGGGAGCTGGAGAGGTCTCTCTTATCCTGACGGTAAAGAGCGGGACGCAACAGGTCTACGCCTCTGATGTGGATTATAAAGAGGATGGTGAGAGTCGGGAGGAGCGTACCACCACGGTGCTTATCTCTACCGGCAGCGGCAAGGAGGAGATTGCGGTTATCCGGCAGGACTATCCAACGTTTCAGGGGGCGCTTGTGGTGTGCGACGGGGGAGATGATCCTACGGTCAGACTGCTGATTACCCAGGCAGTAGCGGCGCTTACTGGACTTCGTTCCGATAAGATTACAGTGTGTAAGTAAAATTATATTTTGATTTTTAATAAGGGGGAGCAGACATATGAAACTTTGGAAACGAAATGCAATTGTTGTGGTTATTGTATTATTTGTTGGAATGGCAGTTTACCTTAACTGGTCCTATGGGCAGAGCGCAAACGTGGATGTTAATGCAGAGGCATCTGGAAAGCTGCTGGGTGAGGCCGCCCTGGTCAACAGTAGTTCTAAAGGCGGAGGGGAATCAAAGGCTCAACAGGAGAGTAAGACTCCGGAGGCAGGAAAGACTCAGGATGGGGATCAGGAGCAGGCCCAGGGGACGACAACTGATTCCGGAACGGGCTATTTTGCCTCTGCCCGTCTCAATCGCCAACAGGCCAGAGACAGCGCACTAGAAATCTTGCAGCAGGCTGCGGCAGATGCTATGGCAGACCAAGCTGTTATTGATCAAGCCAACGCATCCATTCAGACGCTGGCAGATAATACCCTGGCCGAGGCGCAGGTGGAGAATCTGGTCACCGCTAAGGGATATGCCGACTGTGTCTGTTACATCAATGAAAATAGCGCCAGTGTGGTGGTAGCAACGACCGAGACTGGCTTGACCGATGCGGATACCGCCCGCATTGCTGAGATCGTCATGGATGAGACTGGTCTTGCTGTAAGTCAGATTAAGATTATTGAAACCGAGCCCTAAGCAGAAAGAAGCAGGGAGGAAGTGGCCGGCCGGGCTGCAGCCTCCCTGCTTTCATGGCAGCTTGAATAAATTCCTTGATTTGACTGAAATAATACTTGTATTTAGTAAAAAGTTGTGGTATCATATCAGGGCATTACACATGGGGATTGATTTTCCGTCCGGTGTTCCTGTAAGGGGGTGGGCGGTAAAGATGAGATGCCCAGAGGTAAAAACAAATTTTAGGAGG
>JAZQMD010000106.1:0-3822 GCA_045543215.1 Oscillospiraceae bacterium | reverse complement strand
GAAAAAGTTTGGAGGTTTCATCATGTCCAGCACCACGTTTATGGCCAACAAGGGTAATATCGTGCGCAAATGGTATATCCTTGATGCCGCAGGCAAGCCCTTGGGCAGGACTGCCGCCACCGCAGCCACTCTTCTGCGGGGCAAGCATAAGCCTGAGTACACTCCCCATTCTGACTGTGGGGATTTCGTTGTGATTATCAACGCGGAAAAGGCAGTCCTTACGGGTAATAAGCTGGAGCAGAAGTACTACCGTACTCACTCTGGCTATGTCGGCGGGCTGAAAGAGATCAAATATCGCCTGATGATGCAAAATAAGCCTGAGCTGGCCATGTTTGTGGCTGTGCGCGGCATGATGCCCCGCAATATTGTCACCAAGGATTCCCTGACCCGACTGAGGATCTACCGTGGTACCGAGCACAAGCATGCCGCGCAGAAACCCGAAGCCTGGAACGCATAAGGAGGTAAGGCAGCATGTATAAGAGCAAAAAACTCTATCACTACGGCACCGGCCGCCGGAAGTCCTCCGTCGCCCGCGTTCATCTCTTTCCAAACGGCAGCGGCTCTATTACCGTAAATGGCCGTGACATTGAGGAGTATTTCGGTCTGGAGACGCTAAAAATGGTCGTCCGCCAACCATTGAATACTACCGGTACCCTGGGTAGGGTGGATATTGTAGCTACTGTCACTGGCGGAGGTGTCACCGGTCAGGCCGGTGCCCTGCGCCACGGGATCTCCCGCGCCTTGCTGGAGTTGGATCCTGAGCATCGCCCCGCCCTTAAAGCAGCCGGATTTCTCACCCGCGATCCTCGCATGAAGGAGCGCAAAAAGTACGGCCTGAAGGCCGCCCGTCGTGCGCCCCAGTTCTCTAAGCGCTGATTTTATTGTAAATTTTTTAAAACTGCTGGCCCAACAGGCCAGCAGTTTTTGCATATAGCCAGAGGTAAATGGAGCGGCATAGTAGAGAAATGCTTTTTCGTTGATTTTTCACAGGCATAAAACCGGCTAGGGTGGGTATAGTGAAAAGGGATAAAAATTGAAAAGAAAAGCGGGCTGGGTAAGCTGATAAAATTTCTTTTGCTTTTATTCTATATTGGTGCTATAATAACCCTATGTGACCATTGCATGATATGCAAATCTTCCCATCATAATATATGGATGAGGGTTGTAACTTAAAAATACGCAAAGGCCTAGTGGGATGTCTGTGGAAATAACAGGCTGATTTCCGTCTGGGGAGACTCAGGCTCCCTTTCCCGGAACGGTTTACCATATCACCATTTCGGCCAAGCCGAAAGGATAGAGGTGCATCTTGAAGAAGTATGTGATTCATGGCGGGAGACCGCTTTACGGTAGGGTAGAGATTAGCGGTGCGAAGAATGCTGCAGTTGGCATTATTCCTGCCGCCTTGATGGTGGACGGAGTATGCCGAATTGAGAACATCCCTCAGATCAGTGACGTGACCCTGATTTTAAAAATTCTTCAAGAGCTTGGTGCAGAGGTGCGTACTGTTAACCGCACGACGGTGGATGTGGACTGTTCCTGCATCTGTAACCGACAAGTGCCCTATGAGTTAGGCCGTAAGATACGGGCAAGCTACTATCTGATCGGTGCACTATTGGGACGTTTTGGCTCTGCTGAGGTACCTCTTCCCGGCGGTTGTGACTTTGGTGGAAGACCAATTGACCAGCATATTAAGGGATTTGTGGCCATGGGAGCTGAGGTAGATGTACGCAACGGTTATGTTCAGGCCAAAGCCCGCGATGGACGTTTGAAGGGAGCCCAGGTTTACCTAGACATCTTATCTGTTGGGGCAACTATGAATATTATGCTGTCCGCCACGTTGGCCGAGGGTATGACCATCATTGAAAATGCTGCCAAGGAACCCCATATCGTGGAT
This sequence comes from Oscillospiraceae bacterium, assembly GCA_045543215.1. Classification (GTDB taxonomy): domain Bacteria; phylum Bacillota; class Clostridia; order Oscillospirales; family Oscillospiraceae; genus DXYV01. Next base: position 1,928 of record JAZQMD010000106.1, on the reverse strand, counting down.
TTGGCCAATTTCCTTAATTCTATGGGGGCCGATATTATGGGGGCGGGCACTGATGTAATTAAGGTGCGGGGGGTAGACCGCCTGCGGGGGGGCAGTTACTCCATTATTCCCGATCAAATTGAGGCGGGCACCTATATGGCTGCAGTCTCCGCAGCTGGTGGAGAAGTGCGGGTATGTAATATTATTCCCAAGCATATGGAATGTATCACAGCCAAGCTGGTTGAGATGGGAGTGGAAGTTACCGAGGAGGATGACTCCCTTTTGGTGCGCAGTCAGGGGCACCTTCAACGGTCGAATGTGAAAACTATGCCATATCCTGGCTTTCCAACCGATATGCAGCCTCAGGTAGCGGCTGTACTGTGTTTGGCAGAGGGCACTAGTGTGTTAACTGAAGGGGTATGGGACAACCGCTACCGTTATGTAGATGAGTTACGTCGTCTGGGGGCTCAAATCCAGGTGGATGGCAAGATAGCCGTCATTGAGGGGGTTGAGCAACTGACCGGTGCCCCTATGCGAGCTTGTGACCTGAGGGCTGGGGCCGCTATGGTTATTGCCGGGCTGGCCGCTCAGGGAATCACCGAGATTGCCTGCGTCCAACATATTGAGCGAGGATATGAAAACTTAGTGGAAAAGCTCTCTGCCATCGGTGCGGATATCCGTGTGGAGGAAGAGAGCGAGGAAGAACAAAAAAAGAGCGTTGGATGAGCCCACTCCCGGCCTGATTGACAAAGCCCGGGACCTACAAGGGCGGTGGCGTGCGCCGCCGTTCTTGTTTTTTCTTTATTAGGAGGATGTCCCTTTGCTGAATATTTCCATTTTGGCCAGTGGATCGTCGGGCAATTGTGCACTGGTGTCCGATGGGATAACCCATATTGTTATTGATGCGGGCATATCAGCTCGAAGGATTACAACTAGTATAAAATCTATGGGAATAGACCCGGCGGACTTGGATGCTATTCTAATCACCCATGAACATAGTGATCACATTGCCGGTTTGGCTGTTCTACAAAAGCAGTTGAAATTCCAGGTATATGCCACTGAACCTACTGCCCGACAGCTATGTTGCCGCATGGCAGGTTTGGAGGAGCGGCTGAACACCTTTTGGCCGGGGGAAGGGTTCCAGTTGGGTTCCTTGTGGGTGGGAACTTTCCCAACGCTTCACGACTGCGCTTGTCCGACAGGCTATACCGTCAGCGATGAAAGTGGAAGTAAGCTGGCGGTGTGCACTGACTTGGGATTGGTTACCCCTGAGGTTCGAGAAGGAGTGCGGGGAGCGCAGCTGGTGGTAGCAGAGGCAAACTATGACACACAATGCCTCTGCAGCGGTCCCTATCCTGCCTCTTTGAAGGAACGTATCTTGGGGGACTATGGTCACCTGTCCAATGAGATGGGAGGAGAATTGGCCTTATATGCTGTAGAGCATGGGGCTTGGCAGGTGGTTCTGGGACACCTGTCTCAGGAAAATAATTCTCCCGATATGGCCTATAATACGGTGAAACGGATCTTAACTATGGGCGGTATAAGAGTGGGAACCGATATGGAGCTTTGCGTAGCACCAAGGCAGGGGTGTGGTGGCTGGATGAAGGTTTAGGCCGGTGAAACGTGAAAAAGGGGGATTGCCCCGTGTTAAGTATACATATTTTGTGTGTGGGAAAACTTAAGGAGAAATTTTTTGCAGCAGCTTGCGGTGAGTATGCTAAGCGGTTGGGGAGCTATTGTCATCTTACGGTTACTGAACTAAATGAGCAACGTCTTCCCGATCAGCCTTCCCCAGCCCAGATAGCCTATGCTTTGGAAAAAGAGGGGAGGGCCCTTTTGAGCAGACTGCCAAAAGGTGGCAGAGTGTACGCTTTATGTGTGGAGGGAAGCCCCATTTCCAGCGAGGGGTTGGCGGAGAGGCTGAATGACTAAGTCGGAGGCCAAGCGGT
>JAZQMD010000105.1:0-6099 GCA_045543215.1 Oscillospiraceae bacterium | reverse complement strand
TGATCCTTCCGAAGTAATTTCGCCACTGTAAACGGACAGTCCTGTGTTGCTTTGCAAATCAGACTGAGAAAAACCCATGATAGACTCAATGGTTGATTTGACATCCATAAACGATGCAGTTCCAACCATCCCTAAAAGTATAATTATTCCCACTACAATTTTGATTATTTTTCTTTTCTCCATAATTAGAATTCCTTCCAAAAATAACTTTTAATATTTGTATACAACTAAGTAATAAAAAAGTAATTTTTCCTTTTTTTATTTTTATGAAGACTTTAACAAAAAGGTTGATATTATGTCAATACCTTAAATAAAAAAGTTGAATATCTTCATGCCAAACTCAACGTTTTTTCCTCAACCTACTGCGGAGTTTTGAAACCAAGTGCACTATGAATCCTTTTTCTGTTATACCAGGATTCGATATATTCAAAGATAGCCATTCTGGCGTCTTTAAAACAACAACGGGCCGCAAGGGGAAATAACCCTGTGCGCCCCCAAATTTAATTTGTGAGGGGGTTTTTGTAAAACGAATAGGACCGGGAGATTCTATCAAGGCTAAGAAAGCAGTACAAGCCAAGACAGAACGCTTTATTATGAATTTTGTGAGCTATGATCCCGAAAAGGGCAAATATAAGGCTTGTCACCACCTATGCAACGGCAAGAAGAGTGCTGAGTATGATATATTAATTCGGAGCATGACAGCATGGAGGCTGCTGTTGATGCGCTGGAAACCCTTGCTGGTGAATACTTAAACACGGCTGAAGATGCCGTTATACTTATTGATAATATTGAAGATTAATTTTCAAAGGATGGTAATGCCATGCTACGGCGCAGAACATTAAAACTGCCTACCCCGGCAGATATACGCCGAGCCATTTCCAGGATTGCAAATATAGCTCTGAATGCGGAACTTGATCCCAAACGGGCCAATACCCTTTTGTATGCCTGTAATGCGGCTGTAGCAGCTATGTTGCATAAGTGTTCCTATAGTATACGGTTCTCTGTGGCGCTCTCTGACGATACAATAGAACCTCCTGAAAAATAGTGCCGTTTGACGCTCTCCAGTGACAAGATCTTAAATACAATTCATTGTATCCTATGCACATAATACTAAGAGTATTGATACCTTGAGCATGCGTCTATACCCTTTTATCAACGAAGGTACCTAGAAAAGAAAATGGCTGTTTTTATAATTTTTATTTGCCAATTAAAAATTTGTTTTTCCTGCTTGGGCATAACTATAATATATATTAAGACAGGAAAAGTACTATTATAATATTATGGCAGAAAAATTTTACTCCATCCAAAAGACCGAGTGGTTATTAATTTTGAGATTTTCGAGGATATTAAGCAACTTGTTAGTGACTTTATTTATTTTTGTACCCATCAGTATGTTCAGATAAAAATTGGAGTGGTGCTGCTGCACCACTCCAATTAAAATTTAACATTTTCCTCCCAGGCCACTTTTTCTCCTGGCCGTACATGGATTTTTGTACTCTTTATTAAGTTGAGACATGGAGTTTTTTACTTAGGCTATAAAATTATCTAAATGATATTAATCTCAAAAGTGTCTGTTTGCCTATTAATAAATTTAGGTGTTTGCTCTCCAAAGGAAAGTGACAATTTGTGCTCTGGTGCAAGCATTATCAGGAGAAAATGTCCCCTTTGTTGTACCAGTTGTAATACCATTTTCAAATGCCCATTGTACTGCATCGTAATAATATTTGTCCTCGGGTGTATCGATGAAGGATTGAGCTTTGCTAGACAATTTTGGACGCTTGCGCTTTTCTGACCTCCATAGGAAGGTCGCCACCTGTGCGCGGCTGCATCCCTCGTCAGGATGGAATTCTGTCAGACTCACACCTTGAGCAATTTCCTGTTCGTAGGCCCAAAGAATTGCCTTATAGTAGTAGGCATCTTCATTTACATCAGTAAATGGATTCTTTGTAATCGTCGGCTCAGGGCTTCCTGCGGCTCTCCACAGGAATGTTACCGCCTCTGCACGATTGGAGGTATGATTAGGATTAAACTCTGTCTCAGACGTACCACGGGTAATTCCCTTCTCAGTTGCCCAACGTACAGGCTCATAGAAATAATCGTTTTCGTTTACATCGGTGAAGGCAACCCTTTCCCCAGTAATAGGTTTATCCTCCTCCTCATCATCGTCGTCCATATCATCAGTGTTTTTAGAATTGTCAGTACGGATATCCCTATCTTTAATAATATCTTCAGTAACGCTAGGACTGATAACAGCACCGGAATTCACAAAAGGACTAGGATTTATAGTAATACTAGGATTGACAGTAATACTAGGCTCATTAGGTTTAGAAGGCAGCTTTTCAATGGTTTCAACCTTAGTCTCATTGCAAATTTTACAGGTATAGGTTCTTGCTCCCTCTTGCTCTTCTGTAGGTTGTGTGGTAACAACACCCTGATCCCACTGGTGCCCATGGGAATTCACATAGTCGCTTACATAGCTGTGACCGCAGGAACAGGTATAAGTTGTATACCCCTTCTCGGTGCAGGTAGGTTCGGTGATTACAGTGCCATAGCTATGAGCCCAGTTCAAAACTTGAACCTGACTGTTTTCATCAGCTGTTAACAGTACAATATTAACGGCAGTAGTTCCTTCAGGTACAAGTATGTAGCCATTTTGACTAAATTCTGCGTAGATTTCTTCCGCAGTAAGAGACTTCACCACGCTATCTTTACCGAAGAAGGTCAGGCTACTGTTGGAAACACTAAAGGCATTGGAATAGACCTGGTCACCAGCTGCTACAGGGAAGGTAATGGAACTATATTGATGATCAACCCATCCCTTACTCATATCATAATGTCCTGGCTGAGGGGTTAGGGCTTTCCATAGGTTTGTCCCGGCACAGACAGGGGTAGGGAGCTGCTGAAGGTATTTATCAAGTAGATGATCCTCAGGTATAACAGGTTTGGGAGGCAGCTTTTCAATGGGCTCAACCTTAGTCTCATTGCAAATTTTACAGGTATAAGTTTTTACGCCCTCCTGCTCTTCTGTAGGTTGTGTGGTAACAACGCCCTGATCCCATTGGTGACCATGGGCATCTACATAGTTGTCCACATAGCTATGACCGCAGGAACAAGTGTAGGTTGTGTATCCTCGATCGGTACAAGTGGGATCGGTAATGGTAGCAATATATGTATGACTGGATACATCTACATAGTTACCTACATAGCTGTGGCCACAGGAACAGGTGTAAGTTGTATATCCCCGCTCCGTGCAAGTAGGTTCGGTGGTTACAGCATCATAGTTATGAGCCCAGTTCAAAACTCGGACCTGACTATTTTGATCATTTTTCCACATCATAACGTTAACAGCAGTCACGCTATCGGGGGCAACAATGTAATTATTCCGACTAAACTCTGCATAAGTCTCTGCCGGATCAAGGGTCTTTATTACACCATCTTTGCCAAAGAAAGTCAGGCGGCTACCATTGGTATTGTTGCTTCCGTTGACCACCGCTGCCCCAAAGGAATTGGAATATATCTGGTCACCAGCAGTCACAGGAAAGGTAATGGAACTGTACAGATTATTAACCCACTCCTTACCCATATGGTACAATCCAGGCTCCGGGGTCAGGGCCTTCCACAGGTTTGTATTGACACAAACGGGGACAGGAAGCGGTTGTAAATGGGTACCAAGGCTAAACTCTGCATTTGCTGTAATGACCAGATCGCCAGTCACCGTATCAATGGAAATTTTTCCGTTGTTGTAGCAGCTGCTAGTGATATCCTCGCCGTTCATAGTAACAGTAACACTCATTACCCCACCGTTTGTTGAGGTCAAGCTTAAGTTAAAAGGCTTATTAGCAAGGGTAGTCGTTGTCATTTTCTTGTCAACAGTTACGTTTTTTAAGTCATAGGAAACATTGTAAGTAGTGTTAATATAGGCGCTGTTTTTCAGGATTGCGGATACAAACGTATTAGTAATCGCATCCATGCCTTTAATGATGGGATGGATACCATCGGGGGAGAGATAGTCATGATAAGAAGCGCTTCCAGTGACAATACCGCTGTCCTTATACAAATCTACTACAATCGCGCCGTAGTGGTCGGCTACGGTGTAAACAATTTCGTTGAAAGCTTCTTTGTTTGCTTTCATTGTATCAGCAGTAGCTTTATCAGTAACGGCCTTGTTTGGCAGTAGCGTGAAACAGTAAATTTCCGCTTTGGGATAACGCTTTGTCATCTTATCCATCATAATCGTATAGGCCTCAGCAGTGGTAGTAGGAGTTTTATAGTTGCTGCCATTGCTGGTAAGGGCATTAAAATCGATATCTGAGGCACGACCCAAAGTTTCAGGGAAAATACCAAAATCGTTTGTACCGATATAAACCGCAATAATGTCAGGCTCCAAGCCGCTATAGCTTCCAACATTGTCATGAAGCTGAACACAGCGATCGATATAAGCACCAACAGACCCATTATTTTCTTTCAGGACACACGTTCCACCCCAGGAGTTGTTTACCAGTAATTTCATGCCTAAGGAATTTATCGCCTGCTGCCACCAGGTATCGTTAAGTTGCACATTCCACCTACTGCTAGTACCATTATAATACACAACACCATTACGAATTGTGGAATTAGTATAATCGGCAGCCTTTCCATTTGAATAGTTTGTAAAGGTAGAAATGCTATCTCCCAGAATAGAAATATTCTTACCCTTTAGTGCAGCTGCGCCTTCTTCTAGCGTGACTGTACCCTTGACTGTACTCAGGGTTTCCTCTGCTGCATTTGCAGTAGACACCGTAGCCAGCGCAGTTCTGGGCAGCAGCGAAAGTGTCATAACACTTGCCAATAACATTGAGATGATCTTGGAAGATATATTAGGCTTCCCCATTTAAAATTCCTCCTATGTTTATATTTTTTTAAGTTAAGACAATACAAAACTTTATATTGCTATTTATTATACTGAATCATATTGTCAAAATCAAGGAAAACTATAACAAATTTCCACAGAAAATAACAAAAAATTAAGAATATAGGAGATAGTAGTATTACTGGACTGGATATGGCACCACAAAATAGCTGCGAGAAATAGGACTTTTGTCCTTTTACATAAAAACAAAACAACTTGCTTTTTAATGGCAAGTATGGCTTAATAGCAAAAGGATGGTGATTGGATGAAGAAGATGGAAGAAATAAATTTTGCCCGTGTAATAGCCATGTTGGCTGTAATTATGATACATGTTACCAGCACATATGTTAATTATGAAAGCAAATATTTATTTTTAGGTATGAATTTGGGGTTTATTTTAAACCAAATCTCAAGATTTGCTGTCCCGCTGTTTATCGTAATATCAGGGATATCTTTAGGGTTGAGTTCGGGGGTAAATAGTCCCGTTCTGTTCTATAAAAAGCGGACAATTAAAGTTGGTCTACCATATTTATTTTGGTTTGTTGTATATTTCCTCTATCAAAGTTATTTAAATTTTTCTGGAGTGGACCAAGATTGGATAAAAGGTATTTTTTCTTTTTTTCAGGGGCTGGTTTTAGGACAGGCAGCCCCCCATTTATATTTTATAATTATTATTTTTCAATGCTATTTGATTTATCCCATTTTAAAAGAAGCGGTTAGAAAATCCCCCTGGAGGAGTTTACTAATTGCCTTTATAACTTCATATACGGTTCAAAAATTGTTTTTCTTTCTGCAGTTCGGCGTCGATTTGCTTCCGCAATGGATAGAGCCGTACTTGTGGATACTGCTACCTACGTGGATATTTTATTTTGTCTTAGGTCTAGCACTAACACCTGAGCGTTTAATAAAGTTGAGGTGCTTTGCAGAGAAAAACGTAATTTTGATCTTGTGTGTAACCATAATATTTTCAATTATTTATATGCTCGAAGCCCGTATAACGGGGGACTTGGATTCTATCAAGGCATCCCTGAATGTGTTTACAGTACTTGTTCTGCTATCTTTATTTGGCGTCTGGAAATTTTTAGCCAAAAAGTTTTCAGTTCAACAAATTATAAATTACTTGGCAAGGCATTCAATGACCGTTTATTTTGAACATATCTTGGTTTTGTACTTTTTCAGAAAATTTGCAATTTTTTCAAGGGGAATGGGTG